>NZ_JBHTWX010000006.1:0-139136 GCF_042792155.1 Kitasatospora sp. NPDC056651
CCGCCGGCCCGCCGCCGCGGTGTCCGTCGTTCCACGATCCGATTCCTGTCCGGCTCCGTCGGGGGGACGGGTAAGTCCGCCGTTAGCGTCCCTTGTGACGCTGGGGCGCACCAACGCGCCGCGCAGTGCGGGCGCGTGCGCCCACAGCGAAGGAAGACTCGATGACCTCCACGCGGGTTCCCGTCCCGTTCGAATTCACAGCGATCAAAGGGCTCGACATCGACCACAGTTACCGTGAGCTCCTGGAGCACGGTCGTCCCGTGTGGGTGACCCCGCCGTACGGGGAGAACGCGTGGCTGGTGAGCCGGTACGCGGACATCAGGGCCGTGCTCGGGGACCAGCGGTTCAGCCGCGCCGCCGCCGCGGGCCGCGACGAGGCACGGGTGGCGCCGGTGCCGGTGGGCGGCAGCATCATGGGCGCGGACGCGCCGGACCACGGCCGGCTGCGGCGTCTGATCTCCAAGCCGTTCTCCAACCGGGGTGTCGAGCGGCTGCGGCCGGGGATCGCCCGGGTGGCGGAGGAGCTGCTGGACGCGATGGCCGAGCGGGGTTCCCCGGTCGATCTCGTCACGGCCTTCACGAGCCCGTTCTCCGCGCTGAACATCTGTGAGCTCCTGGGCGTGCCCGAGGGCGAGCGGGACCGGTTCCAGGGCATGGTGCAGTGCTTCTTCGGCAGGACGGAGCTGTCGCCCGAGGAGGTCGCGGTCGAGCTGGAGCTGCTGCGCGACTACGTCCGCGGGCTGATCGACCGGCGCCGCCGGGAGCCGGGTGAGGACCTCGTGAGCGCCATGCTGGAGACGGTGGCCGAGGACGACGCGTACACCGACGAGGAGTTGCTGGAACTGGTGTACACGCTGCTGGTCGGCGGCTACGACACTCCCGCCTCCCAGCTGGCCTCGACCTTCTACGTCCTGTTGTCCCAGCCCGCCCAGGCGCGGTTGCTGCGGGACCACCCGGAGGCCGTCCCGCAGGCGGTGGAGGAGCTGCTGCGCTTCGTCCCGCTCGTCTCGCACGCGACGTTCGCCCGGTACCCGACCGAGGACGTGGAGATCGGCGGGCAGCTGATCCGGGCCGGTGAGCCCGTGCTGTGCGCGACCCCGGCCGGGAACATGGATCCCCGGGCGTTCGATGACCCCGAGGTGCTGGAGCTGCGGCGGGCGGGGAACGCCCACCTGTCCTTCGGGCACGGCCTGCACCACTGCACCGGCGCCGCGCTGGCCCGGGTGGAGATGCAGGTGGCGATCACCGCGCTGCTCACGCGCTTCCCGGACCTGCGGCTCGACGTGGCGCCCGAGGACGTGCGGTGGCTGAAGGGCATGCAGATCAGGACGCTGGGCTCGCTGCCGGTCGCCTGGGGTCCGGGCGGCAGCCGTCCGTGAGGCGGGACGCGACGGGCCCCGGAGGCTTCGGCCTCCGGGGCCCGTCGTCAGGTCCCCTGGTGGTACCGGTGGTCAGGTCCCGTGGTGGTGGCGGCGGTCAGGTCCCGTCGGACGTGCCGCGGAGCACGATCGCCCGGGCGGGGCACAGGTCCGCGGCCTCCAGCACCGCTTCCCACGCGTCGGGGCCGGGACGCGGATCGCGGACCAGGACGTAGCCGTCGTCGTCCTGGTCGAAGACGGCGGGGGCGCTGTACGCGCACTGGGCGGCGCCGATGCAGGCCTCCCGGTCGGCGGTGACCAGCGCCTCGGCGGGCCGGCCGGCGCTCACCACGTCACCGGCAGTTCGTTGACGCCCTGCACCGTGCCGCTGCCGGGCGGCCGGGTGGGCAGCCGGTCGGCGGGGACGGCCAGGCGCAGCGTGGGGATGCGGGTGAAGAGGGCGGAGAAGGCGATCTCCAGTTCCAGCCGGGCGAGGCTCTGGCCGAGGCACTGGTGGATGCCGTAGCCGAAGGACAGGTGGCTGCGGCCGGTGCGGCCGGTGTCGAAGGCCAGCGGGTCCTGGTGGACACGCTCGTCCCGGTTGGCCATGGTGGCGGACAGCAGGACGCCCTCGCCCGCGCGGATCACCTGGCCGGCGACGGGGATGTCGGCGGTGGCGACCCGGACGCCGGCGAGGTCGGTGACCGCGACGCAGCGCAGGATCTCCTCGACCACGGCCGGCACGGTGTCCGGTTCGGCCCGCATGCGGGCGAGCCGTTCGGGGTGGTCGAGCAGGGTGATGGCGCCCAGCGCGATGGTGGAGGCCGTGGTCTCGTGTCCGGCGACCAGGATGACGAGGGCGATCTGGACGAGGTCGGCGTGGCTGAGGCGGCCGGTGGCGACCTCCTCGCGGGCGAGGCGGCCGATCAGTCCGGGGCCGGGATCGGCGCGGCGTCGGGTGGCCAACGCGTCGAGGTAGCCGATGAGTTCGCGTCCCGCCGCCTGGGAATCCGCGCCGGTGACGGCCTGGAGGAGCCGGCGTGAGGCGTCCTGGAAGAACTCCAGGTCCTCGGGGGGCAGGCCCAGCACCTCGGAGATCACCCGGGACGGCACGGGCAGTGCGAAGTCGCGCACGAGGTCGGCGGGCGGGCCGGTCCGGAGCATCCGTTCCACGTGGTCGTCGACGATGTCCTGGACGACGGGCCGCAGGTCCGCGATCCGCTTGCGGCTGAAGTCCGGGTTGAGCAGGCGCCGGTGTTCGTCGTGGGCGGGCGGGTCCATGCCGATGAGCACCAGGCGCTTGGCGACCTCGGCCTGGAAGCGGGGTGCGACGGCCGGGTAGTCGGGGCGCTGCCGGTCGGCGGAGATCCGCGGGTCCGCGAGCAGTCCGCGTGCCTCGGGATAGCCGGTGACGAACCACACGACGCGGCCGTCGAAGAGGGTGACCCGGGACAACGGCCCTTGTGCGCCCAGCTGTTCGTAGGCGGGCGGCGGCTGATAGGGGCAGGCCCTCTGCTGGGGAAAGGGCGGTGCGGCGGGCGGGCCCGGCGGGGCGGTGTTTTCCATCGCGTTCCCCTCGTCGTCTTCCTGCGGGCGGGGATTTCCCCGCGGCCGGAAAAAAACTAGGAGGCGCCGCGAACGCCCTGCAAGCCCGCGCCTCCCGGGCTTTAGCGCCGCGTAATGCGCGGTCCACGAAAGCGTGACGTAAGCAGCACGGTAGCGGCTTTCCGGACCATGGCCGGGCAGAGAGAGGAGCAGGTCGTGGACACACCACACATCCGGATCCTGTCGGTGGGAACCGCTTTGCCCGGACCGCCCGTCGACAATGCCGCGCTCGCCCGCCGGTTCGGCATGGACGCCCTGTGGGAGCAGTGGGTGGACGCGTTCATCGGAACGCGCAACCGGCATCTGGCGGTCGACATCGAGACCGGTGAGATCCGCGCTTCGCTGTCCGGTCTGGGCGAGGTGGCGGCCCGGCGGGCCCTGGAGGGCGCGGGGGTCCGGCCGGACGAGGTGGACCTCGTCGTGATGGCCACGGCCACCCCGGAGCAGCTCATGCCCGCCACGGTCAATGTCATCTGCGACCGGCTGGGCATCGACGACGTGCCCACCTTCCAGCTGCAGTCGGGCTGTTCGGGCGCGGTCCAGGCCCTGGACGTGGCCCATCAGCTGCTGCGGGCCGGTCGGCACCGTACCGCTCTGGTGATCGGCGCCGACGTCCTCGCGCGGTTCTACGACTGCGACGCGGAACTGGACCGGCTTCCGCCCGAGCAGCTCGTGAACTACGTCCTGTTCGGGGACGGCGCCGGCGCGGCCGTCCTCAGCACGGACCCCACGGCGGGCCGCTGCGAGCTGGTCTCGGTCCGTACCCGGCTGACCGGGCTGAACCAGGAGGCCGGGGCGACGCTGGAGTGGTTCGGCCCGGTCGACCGCCACTCGCAGCGGCCCGCGGCCACCGAGGACTACAAGGCGATCGAGCGGCGTGTGCCGGAGATGTCCGACGAGACCCTGCGCGAGCTGCTGGACGACCTGGACTGGCGCGAGGAGGACGTCACCTACCTGCTGCCGCCGCAGCTCTCCGGCCGGATGACGCGGCGGATCGTGGAGCGGCTGGGGGTCGCGGGCGCCGAGGAGGTCTCCTGCGTCAACACGACGGGCAACAACGCCAACGCCCTGGTCTTCTTCCAGCTGGAGCGGGCGCTGGGGCGGATCGCGCCCGGTGAGCGGGCGATCGGCATCGCCGTCGAGTCCAGCAAGTGGATCAAGGCCGGCTTCGCGCTGGAAGGGGTCTGAGCCTCACCATGACCTCCCTCCCCGCCCCCGCCCCCGTCCCCCTCACCGGGTCGGCCGCCGAGCCGGCCGAGGAGTTGCTCGCCCTGCACCGGGCCGGGCGTCTCGCCGCCGCCTACCCGGGCTTGACGTCCCTGCTGGCACGCCTGCCCGAGACGGAGTCCGTCCGGGCCGCGCAGTTGCTGTCCCACGTCGATCCGGAGCAGGTGCTGCGCGAGCACCCCGGGCTGCCGTCCCTCACGGTCGCCGTCACCGGCCACGGGACGCTCTCCTCGCTCGTCCCGGCCCTCGCCCTGGAGGGCGCCCGCCACGGCGTCCTGCTGCGCACCGTCGTCTCGGACTTCGACTCCTACGTCTTCGACCTGACAGACCCGGGCAGCGCGCTGCACGCCGCCGCACCCGACCTGGTCCTGTGCCTGCTCGACCCCATGGTCGTCACGGACGAGTTGCCGACGCCCTGGCGGCCGGAGGACGTCGAGGCGGTGCTCGCCGAGAAGACGGCACTGCTGGACACCCTCACCGCCCGCTTCGCCGGGTCGGGCCGCGGCACCCTCGTGCTCAACACCATGCCGCTGCCCCGCGTCCTCGCGTCCCAGCTGATCGACCACCGCTCCCGCGCCCGGCTCGGCGCCGTCTGGCGCGAGGCCAACGCCCGGCTGCTGCGTCTGGCCGAGACGCACCCGGCGCTGGTCGTCCTCGACCTGGACCCGCACGCGGCCGAGGGCGTCGCGGTCACCGATCCGCGGCTGAGTGTCTACGCCAAGGCCCACCTCTCGCCGGGGATCCTCGCCCGCTACGCCCGGGAGGTCGGCCACCTGGCCCGCGCCCTGGCCGGGCGGACGAAGAAGTGCCTGGCCGTGGACCTGGACCAGACGGTGTGGGGCGGTGTGCTCGGGGACGACGGCGCGGACGGCATCGAGGTCGCCGACAGCCCGCGCGGCGAGGCGTTCCAGGCGTTCCAGAAGGTGCTCAAGCAGCTCGCCTCCCAGGGGGTCCTGCTGGCCGCGGTGAGCAAGAACGACCTGGCCCCGGTCCGCGAGGTCGTCACCGACCACCCGGGGATGACGCTGCGGGAGGCGGACTTCGTCCGCTTCGCCGTGAACTGGCGGCCCAAGCCCGAGAACCTCAGGGAGCTGGCCGAGGACCTCAACCTGGCCGTCGAGAGCGTCGTGTTCGTCGACGACAGCCCCTACGAGTGCGGTCTCGTGCGCCGCGAACTACCGGGGGTCAGCGTCGTCCCGCTGGACGAGGAGCCGGCTCGGCACATCGAGAAGCTGCTGCGGGACGGCTGGTTCGACGTCCGCGAGCTGACCGTCGAGGACCGCGAACGCCCCGCGCTCTACCGCGTCGAGGCCGAGCGCAAGGACTTCCTGCACGGCTTCGACTCCCTCCAGGACTACCTGCGCGAGCTCGGGGTGCGGGTGCGGATCGGCCCGGTCGAGGACCGGGAGGTGCCGCGGGTGTCCCAACTGACGCTGCGCACCAACCAGTTCAACCTCACCACCCGGCGCCTGCAGCCCGCCGAGGTGCGGGAGCTGGCCGCGGGCCGTGACACCCGGGTGCTGGCCGTGCACGCGGGCGACCGGTTCGGCGAAAACGGCCTGGTCGGCGCGGTCCTCACCCGCCGCGAGGGCACCACCGTGCACATCGACGGCTTCCTGCTCAGCTGCCGGGTGTTCGCCCGCGGCATCGAGCAGACCGCCCTGGCGGCCGTACTGCGGCAGGCACGGGCCGACGGGGCGCGCGAGGTGCTCGCCACCTACCGCGCGAGCGCCAAGAACGCCAAGGTCAGGGACTTCTACCCGCGGAACGGCTTCGTGCCGGTGGCGGACGCCGACGGCGCGCTCGTCTTCCGGCACGACCTGGCCTCCGTCCTCCCCGTCCCCGACCACGTACGGCTGACCGACTCCTGCGAAGGGAACACCCCGTGAGCTCCATCGACGACTTCATCACGCTGGTCCGGGACGACCTGGGCCTGCCCATCGACGACACCGACGTGGACCGGCCCCTTGACCAGGTCGTCGGCTGGGACTCGGTCCACCTCATCACCCTGCTCACCCTGCTGGAGCGCGGCACCGGCCGCTCGCTGTCCCTGCCCGCCGCCCTGGAGGCGACGACGCTGCGCGGCCTGCACGACGTGGCGGTGTCCGGATGAGGCCGGCCCCCGTCGCCCGGCAGCGGCGGCACACCCTCTACTTCCTGGAGGCGGCGAAGGCGTTCGCGCCGGTCTTCCTCGACACCGAGGTCGACATGGGACGGGTGTGGCGCCACCGCGCGGCCGCCGCCGCGCGGGACCGCCGCTACTCGGTGGTCAGCTACGTGCTCCACGCCGGAGCGCGGGTCGTCGCCGACCACCCCCAGGCCAACAGCGCGATCGGCGGCCGGCTGCTGCCGAGGACCGTCACCTACGGCTCCACCAGCGCCAAGCTCGCCCTGGACCGGCGGCTCGGCGGCCGGCGCGTCGTCCTCGCCGCCGTCCTGCCCGGCCTCGAACGGGCCGCCCTGGACGAGGTCCAGCGCCAGGTGGACCACTACCGGGACGGCGACCCCGACCAGATGGCCGAGTTCGCGAGCCTGCGCGCGCTGCACAAGCTGCCGGTGCCGATCGGTCGCGCGCTGTTCCGCAGGGCGACCCGGTCGCTGACGGCGCGGGCCGCCCGCACCGGAACGTTCGCGGTCAGCTCGCTCGGCCACCGCGCCGTGGACGGCTTCCACTCCGTGGGCGGCACCACGATCACCCTCGGCGTCGGACGGGTCGTCGACCGGCCGGTCGTCCGCGACGGCGCCGTGACGGTGGCGCCGGTGATGCGCCTGAACCTGGCCTTCGACCACCGGGTCGTCGACGGCGCCGAGGCGGCCGACATGCTCACCGAGATCAAGGAACGCCTCGAAGGCTTCCCCGACGCGCCGGACGGAGGAGAGGGCCGGACCGCCGGTGCCACGGCGGCCGGCTCCACGGGCCGATGAACGACGTCGCGGAACTCAAGCAGTACGTGGGCGCCCACGCCCGCGCGCAGTCCCTGCCGCCGGGCCACTACGAGGAACTGCTCGGCCGCATCCGCACCGACGACGAGGGCGCGGCGGGCTCCTGGGCACGGGAGTGGAGCGAGGTCGGCGAGCGGTTCGAGAAGGCGGGCCGGTACCTGGAGGCCTGCCGCCACTTCAACATGGCCCGTTTCCCCTACGTCGACGGCCCCGCGCGCGGCGCGGCGCTGGAGCGCTGCGTGAACGCCTTCGACCTCTGGCGCCGGGAGACCGGCGGCATCGAACGCCTCGACCTGGACCTCCCCGGAGGCCGGGTGGGCTGCTGGACGAGCGGACTGGACCGGCGCCGACGACGGCCCCTGCTGGTGTTCATGGGCGGCATCGTCAGCATCAAGGAGCAGTGGGCCCCGCTCCTCACCCGCCTGGACCGGCTGGGCTTCGCCGGGCTCGTCACCGAGCTCCCCGGCGTCGGCGAGAACACGCTGACCTACGACGCCGACAGCCGGCACCTGCTGCCCCGGCTCCTGGACTCCGTCGCGGACGTGGCCGACGTGACGCGGACGTACTGCGTCACGCTGAGCTTCAGCGGCCACCTGGCCATCCGGGCCGCCCTGGAGGACCCGCGCATCCGGGGCATCATGACGGTCGGCGCACCGGTGCACGACTTCTTCACGGACCGTTCCTGGCAGGCCCGGGTGCCCCGGATCACCGTCGACACCCTCGCCCACCTGACCGGCGTCCCGGCCGCGGACGTCGGCGGGCACATCCGCGACTGGGCGCTGAGCGACCGTCAACTGGCCGGTCTCCCGGTCCCGCTGGCCTACGCGGCGAGCGCGCGGGACGAGATCATCCCGGCCGAGGACCCGCGGCGGCTGCGCCGCCACGTGCCGGATCTGCGGATCGTCGAGTACGACGACGTGCACGGAGCCCCGCACCACCTGCCCGAGATGCAGCTGTGGGGCTTCCTGTCGATCCTCCGCATGAAGGGCGGCCACTACCTGCCGCGGACTGTCCTGCGCTCCGCGCACCTCGCCCACCGTGCCCGCCGCGGGCTGGCCGCACACCGGGCCTGAACGGTTCCGCTCCGCCCCGAACCCCGTCCGACCCGTTTTCCGAGAGGCTGAACACCGCAATGGCGACCGAGGAAGAGCTCCGCGAGTATCTCAAGCGTGCCACCGGCAATCTGGCCCGGGCCAAGCAACGCCTGCGCGAGGCCGAGGCCGACCGGCACGAGCCGGTCGTCATCGTCGGCATGGCCTGCCGCTACCCCGGCGGAGTCACCTCGCCCGAGGACCTCTGGCGCCTGGTCGCCGACGGCACCGACGCCATCGGCGACTTCCCCACCGACCGCGGCTGGCACCTCGACGACCTCTACGACCCCGACCCGGACCGGACCGGGACGAGTTACACCCGGCACGGCGGCTTCCTCCACGACGCCGCCGACTTCGACCCCGAGTTCTTCGGCCTGAGCCCCCGCGAGGCCCTGGCCACCGACCCCCAACAGCGCCTCCTCCTGGAAGTGGCCTGGGAGGCCTTCGAACGGGCGGGCATCGTCCCCGAGACCCTGCACGGCAGCCGTACGGGCGTGTTCGCCGGCGTCATGTACAACGACTACGCATCACGTCTGGCGCCCGCGCCCAAGTCCTTCGAGGGCTACCTCGGCTCCGGCAGCGCGGGCAGTGTGGCCTCGGGCCGGGTGGCCTACACCCTCGGCCTGGAGGGCCCGGCCGTCACCGTCGACACGGCCTGCTCCTCCTCACTCGTCGCCATCCACCTGGCCGCCCAAGCACTGCGGAGCGGCGAGTGCACGCTCGCACTCGCGGGCGGCGTGACCGTCATGGCCACCCCCAACACCTTCGTCGAGTTCAGCCGCCAGCGCGGCCTGTCCCCCGACGGCCGCTGCAAGGCCTTCTCCGCCCACGCCGACGGCACCGGCTGGAGCGAAGGCGCCGGCCTCGTCCTCCTGGAGAAACTCTCCGACGCCCGGCGCAACGGACACCCGGTGCTGGCCGTCATCCGCGGCAGCGCGATCAACCAGGACGGCGCCAGCAGTCAGATGACGGCGCCCAACGGGCCCGCGCAGCAGCGCCTGGTCCGGCAGGCGCTCGCGAGCGCCCGCCTGGAACCCGCCGACGTCGACGCCGTCGAAGCCCACGGCACCGGCACCACCCTCGGCGACCCCATCGAAGCCCAAGCCCTCCTCGCCACCTACGGCCGCAACCGACCCGCCGACCACCCCCTGCACCTCGGCTCCCTCAAATCCAACATCGGCCACACCCAAGCCGCAGCAGGCGTCGCCGGCGTCATCAAAATGGTCATGGCCATGGAACACGGCACCCTCCCGCGAACCCTCCACGCCGACGAACCCAGCCCCCACATCGACTGGACCACCGGCCACGTCACCCTCCTCACCGACCCCCTCCCCTGGACCACCCCCGACCACCGACCCCGACGCGCCGCCGTCTCCTCCTTCGGCATCAGCGGCACCAACGCCCACCTCATCCTCGAACAACCCCAGGACCGGACCGCCGACACCGAACCACCCCACGACGAACCGGCCCACGACGAACCGGCCCCCGCGAACGTCATCCCCTGGGTGCTCTCCGGCCGCACCGAAACAGCACTGCGCGCCCAGGCGAAACGGCTGCACGAGCGGCTGACGGAGCTTCCGGAGGTCTCCGCCGCGGAGGCCGGCCGCGCCCTGGTGGAGACGCGCACCCAATTCCCGTACCGCGCCGCGGTGGTGGGCGCCGACCGCACGACACTGCTGGACGGGCTGGCGGCCCTGGCGTCGGGCTCCGGCGCGGTGCGGGGCGTCGCGTCCGCACCGGGAAAGCTGGCCTTCCTCTTCGCGGGCCAGGGCAGCCAGCGGCCGGGGATGGGCCGGGAGCTGTACGCCGAGTTCCCCGCGTTCGCCGCCGCCTTCGACGAGGCGTGTGCCGCGTTCGACGCTCTGGGGGTGCCGCTGCGCGAGGCGATGGCGGACGAGACGGTCCACCGCACGGAGTTCGCGCAGCCGGCCCTGTTCGCGATCGAGCTGGCGCTGTTCCGGCTGTGGGAGTCCTGGGGGGTGCGGCCGGACGTCGTGGCCGGGCACTCGGTCGGCGAGCTGACGGCGGCCCACGTGGCCGGTGTGCTCTCCCTCGGCGACGCCGCGCGCCTGGTGGCGGAGCGGGGCCGGCTGATGCAGGCACTGCCGTCCGGCGGTGCGATGCTCGCGGTCCGGGCGCCGGAGGAGCGGGTGCTGCCGCTGCTGGCCGGGCTGGAGGATTCGGTCGCGCTGGCGGCGGTGAACGGCCCGGAGTCGACGGTGGTCTCCGGTGACGCCGAAGCGGTCGCCTCGATCGCCGCCCAACTCGACGAACTGGGCGTCAGGACTCGTCGCCTGACGGTCAGTCATGCCTTCCATTCGCCGCACATGGAAGCGATGCTGGACGACTTCCGGGCCGTCGCGCGGAGCCTCGAATTCCACGCTCCGAGGATCGAGCTCGTCTCCACCCTGACGGGGCGCGCGGCCACCGCCGAGGAGCTGGCCTCCGCCGACCACTGGGCCGCCCACGCGCGGGAGGCGGTGCGCTTCCACGCCGCGGTGCGCACGCTCCGGGCCGAGGGGGTCACCGCCTGCGTCGAGCTCGGCCCGGACTCGACCCTCACCGCGCTGGCCCGGTCGGACGCCGGGAGCGCGCTGGTGTGCGCCGCGTCGCTGCGCGAGGGCCTCGGCGAGCCGCAGGCCGCGCTGACCGCGCTCGCGCAGCTGCACGTCCGGGGCGCCGTGGCGGTGGACTGGCGGGCGGTGTTCGGCCCCGGCGGCGCCTCCGTGGACCTTCCGACGTACGCCTTCCAGCGTGAGCGGCACTGGCTGGAGACACCGGCCGGACGGGGCGACCTGGGCGCGGTGGGGCTGGCGGAGGCCGAGCACCCGCTGCTGGGTGCGGCAGTGGAACTGGCCGACGACCAGGGGCACCTGTTCACGGGCCGGCTGTCCCTGGCGGCCTTCCCCTGGCTGGCCGACCACGCGGTGCTGGGCACGACCCTGCTGCCCGGCACGGCGATGGTGGAGCTGGCGCTCCTGGCGGGAGTGCGGCTCGGCCTGCCCGCGGTCGAGGACCTGACGCTGGAGGCCCCGCTGCGGCTCGACGGCGCCGACCGGGACGTCCAGCTGGTCGTCGGCGCGCGGGACACGGCCGGGAAGCGGCCCGTGCGGCTGTACTCCCGTACGGAGGAGGGCGCCGAGTGGCTCCGGCACGCCGTCGGAACCCTGGCCGCCGCCCCGCTCGACACCGTCACGGACGCCTCGGGCTCCGCCGCTTCCTGGCCACCCGCCGGGTCGACGCCGATCGACACGGACGGCCTCTACGAGCGCCTCGCCGGGCACGGCTACGAGTACGGCCCGGCGTTCCGGTGCCTGCGCGCGGCCTGGCGGCACGGCGAGGACCTCTACGCCGAGGTCCGGCTCCCGCAGGGCGCGACGGGCGCCGACCCGGGGGCCGACGGCCCGCTGTTCACCGTCCACCCCGCGCTGCTCGACGCGGCGTTGCACGTGCTGGCCCTGGAGTCGCTGCCGGAGCGGGGCGCGAGCGCCGGCTTCCGGCTGCCGTTCGCGTGGGGCGACGTGCGACTGTTCGCCACGGGGGCCGAGGAGCTGCGCGTCCGGCTGTCGCAGGTCGCGCCCGACACCGTGGCGCTCGCGGTCTCCGACGGGGCCGGGGCCCCGCTGCTGTCCGTCGGGTCCCTGTCGGTGCGGCCCGTGGAGGCGGGCCTGCTCGCCGCCGCCCCGGCCGCCCGCGACGGCCTCTTCGGCATCGACTGGACACCCCTTCGGGTTCCCGCCGTGGCGTCCGCCGTCGCGCCGGCGATCCTCGGCGACGACCCGTCGGGCCCGGCCGGGCCCGGCCGCTACGCGCGCCTGGCCGACCTCCCCGCGAACGCCCCGGTCGTCGTGGCGCAGTTCACCGGGACGCCCTGGACATCCGAGACACCCGGGACACCCGGGACACCCGGAGAGGACGTCCCCGGGACGGTGCACCGGGCCGCCGCCGAGATGCTGGAGACCGTCCAGGAGTGGCTGGCCGACGAGCGCTCCGTCACCGCCCGCCTGGCCGTCGTGACGTGCGGCGCGGTGGCGGCCGGCCCGGACGACCAGGTGCGCGATCCGGCCGGCGCCGCCCTGTGGGGTCTGCTGCGCTCGGCCCAGACCGAGCACCCGGGACGGCTGCAGATCGTCGACGTCGACCGCACCGAGGCGTCCCGTACGGCGCTGGCGGCGGCACTGGCCAGCGGGGAGCCGCAGTTCGCCCTGCGCGACGGCGCCGCCTCCGTCCCCCGCCTCGTGCGGATCGACGGCCGGACGGCCGGGCTGGCCCTGCCCGCCGGTGCCGACGACTGGCGTCTGGACGTCACCGCCAAGGGCACGCTGGAGAACCTGGCCCTGCTGCCGACCTCCCGGGAGCCGCTCGGGCCGGGGCAGGTGCGGATCGCGGTGCGGGCCGCCGGGGTGAACTTCCGCGACGTGCTGATCGCCCTGGGCATGTACCCGGGCGAGGAGGCGCTGATCGGCGGCGAGGCGGCCGGTGTGGTGACCGAGGTCGCCCCCGACGTCACCCGCTTCGCGCCCGGCGACCGCGCCTTCGGACTGTTCCCCGGCAGCGCCGGGACGTTCGCGGTCACCGACGAGCGGATGGCCGCGCCGATGCCCGAGAACCTGACCTTCGCCCAGGCCGCCGTGCTTCCGGTCGTCTTCCTGACGGCGTACTACGGACTACGGGACCTCGCCGACATCCAACCCGGACAACGCCTGCTCGTCCACACCGCCACCGGCGGCGTCGGCATGGCCGCCGTCCAACTCGCCCACCACTGGGGCATCGACGTCTACACCACCGCCAACCCCACCAAATGGCCCACCCTCCACGCCATGGGACTCGACCACGACCACATCGCCTCCTCCCGCACCCTCGACTTCGAACAACACTTCCTCACCACCACCGACGGCCACGGCATGGACGTCATCCTCAACTCCCTCGCCGGAGACTTCACCGACGCCTCCCTCCGCCTCCTCCCCCACGGCGGCCACTTCCTCGACATGGGCAAAACCGACCCCCGCGACCCCCACACCATCACCACCACCCACCCCGGCACCACCTACACCCCCTTCGACCTCCAAACCGACACCACCCCCGACCGCATCCAGGAAATCCTCACCGAACTCCTCACCCACTTCACCCAACGCCACCTCCACCCCCACCCCCTCACCACCTGGGACATCCGCCAAGCCCCCCAAGCCCTCCGCCACCTCCAACAAGCCCGCCACACCGGCAAGATCGCCCTCACCCTCCCCACCCCCCACAACCCCGACGGCACCATCCTCATCACCGGCGGCACCGGCACCCTCGCCACCCTCACCGCCCACCACCTCATCACCCACCACGGCGCCCGCCACCTCCACCTCGTCAGCCGAACCGGCCCCCACACCGACAACGCCCACCAACTCCACACCCAACTCACCGCCCTCGGCGCCCACATCACCATCACCGCCTGCGACACCACCGACCCCCACGCCCTCACCGACCTCCTCACCACCATCCCCCACCAACACCCCCTCACCGCCGTCATCCACACCGCCGGCACCCTCGACGACGCGATCATCGAGAACCTCACGCCCGAACGCCTGCGGCAGGTCCTGCTGCCCAAGGTGGACGCGGCCTGGAACCTGCACGAGCTGACCCGCACGGCGGACCTGTCCGCCTTCGTCCTCTTCTCCTCGATCGCCGGCACCCTCGGCAACGCCGGACAGGCCAACTACGCGACGGGCAACGCCTTCCTCGACGCCCTCGCCCAGCACCGCCACGCCCAGGGGCTGCCGGGCGCCTCCCTCGCCTGGGGCCTGTGGGACCGGGCCAGCGGCATGACGGGCACCCTGGACGAGGCCGAGCGCACCCGGATCGGCCGGACCGGCGTCGCCCCGATGGCAGCGGAGGAGGCCCTGGAGCTACTGGACCTGGCGCTCGGCTCGGGGCGGGCCGTGACGGTCCCGGCGCTCCTGGACCCGGCGGCGCTGCGCCGCCAGGCCGACGAGGGCACCCTGCCGGCGCTGCTGGGCTCCCTGGTGCGGCCCGGGCTGCCGCGCGCCGCCGCCCGCCGTACCGGTGCCGACGAGCGCTCGCCGCTCGCGGGGCTCGCCGGGCTCACCGCCGACGAGCGGGAGCGGGCCGTGCTGGACCTGGTGCGTGCCCAGGCCGCCGTCGTGCTCGGACACTCCGCGCCCGAGTCCATCGACGTCGACCGCCCGTTCAACGAGATCGGCTTCGACTCGCTGACCTCGGTCGAGCTGCGGAACCGGATGGGCGCGGCGACGGGCCTGCGCCTGTCGGCGACCCTGGCCTTCGACCACCCCACCCCCGTCGCCCTGGCCGGGCACGTGCTGGAACTGCTCGGCGACCGTACCGCCCCGGCCACCGCCGGACCCGTCGCACCGGCGGCGGCCGGGGCGGCGGACGAGCCGATCGCGGTGGTGGCGATGAGCTGCCGCTACCCGGGCGGCGTCACCTCCCCCGAGGACCTGTGGCGGCTGGTGGCCGACGGCACCGACGCCATCGGGGAGTTCCCCGGCGACCGCGGCTGGGACGTCGAGGGCCTCTACCACCCCGAGATCGGCACACCGGGCAGGACCTACACCCGGCACGGCGGGTTCCTCCACGAGGCGCCCCTGTTCGACGCCGAGTTCTTCGGCATCAGCCCGCGCGAGGCCACCGCCATGGACCCGCAGCAGCGGCTGCTGCTGGAGACCGCCTGGGAGGCGTTCGAGCGCGCGGGCATCGATCCGGCGGCGCTGCGCGGCAGCGACACCGGGGTGTTCGCGGGGACCAGCTCGCAGGACTACACGGCGCTGCTGGACGCCGCACCCGAGGAGGCCGGCGGCTACCGGCTGACCGGCAGCTCGGCGAGCATCATCTCCGGCCGCGTCGCCTACACCTTCGGGCTGGAGGGTCCGGCGGTCAGCATCGACACCGCCTGCTCGTCGTCGCTGGTGGCCATCCACCTCGCGACGCAGGCGCTGCGCCGGGGCGAGTGCTCACTCGCGCTGGCCGGCGGCGCGTCCGTCCTGGCCACACCGACCCTCTTCGTCGAGTTCAGCCGCCAGCGCGGACTGTCCCCCGACGGCCGCTGCAAGGCCTTCTCCGCCGACGCGGACGGCACCAGCTGGGGTGAGGGCGTGGGTCTGGTCCTCCTGGAGCGGCTCTCCGACGCGCTCCGCAACGGCCGCCGGATCCTGGGGGTGATCCGCGGCAGCGCGGTCAACCAGGACGGCGCCAGCAACGGGCTGACCGCGCCCAACGGGCCGTCCCAGGAGCGGGTGATCCGCCAGGCGCTCGCCGACGCCCGCCTCACCCCCGCCGACGTGGACGCCGTCGAGGCGCACGGCACCGGCACCACCCTGGGCGACCCCATCGAGGCCCGGGCCGTCCTCGCCACCTACGGGCGGGAGCGCGACCGGGAACTGCCGGTGCACCTGGGGTCGGTGAAGTCCAACATCGGCCACACCCAGGCCGCCGCCGGTGTCGCGGGCGTCATCAAGATGGTCATGGCCATGCGCCACGGCGTCCTCCCGCCGACCCTGCACGCCGACGAGCCCACCCCGCACGCCGACTGGAGCACCGGCACCGTCCGCCTGGTCACCGAGACCACGCCCTGGCCCACGACCGGTCGGCCCCGCCGCGCCGCGGTCTCCTCCTTCGGCATGAGCGGCACCAACGCCCACCTGGTGCTGGAGGCGGCCCCGGAGCCGGCGGCCGCGGTGGACCCGGACGCGCGGAACTCCGGTGACCCGGTGGTGCCCTGGCTGCTGAGCGGGCGTTCCCCCGGGGCACTGCGGGAGCAGGCACGGCGGTTGCTGGCCTGGACCGACGCGGCCCCGGACGCCGGGGCCCGGGACGTCGCCCACGCCCTGGCCACGACCCGTGCCGCCTTCGAGCACCGCGCGGTGCTCGTCGGGGCGGACCGGGAGGAGCTGCGCACCGCCCTCGACGCCCTCGCCCAGGGCTCGCCCGCGCCGCGGTTGACCCAGGGCACGGCCGGGACCGGCCACCGGACGGTCTTCGTCTTCCCCGGCCAGGGCTCCCAGTGGGAGGGAATGGCCCTGGAGTTGCTGGAGACGTCGGAGGTCTTCCGGGAGCGGATGCGCGAGTGCGCCGAGGCCCTCGCCCCGCACACCGGCTGGGACCTCTTCGACCTCCTGCACGGCAGGCCGGGCGCGCCCGCCATGGACACCGCCGACACCATCCAGCCCGCCCTGTTCGCGGTGATGGTCTCGCTGGCGGCCCTGTGGCGCTCGTACGGCGTCGAACCGGCCGCGGTCATCGGCCACTCCCAGGGCGAGATCGCCGCGGCGTGCGTCGCGGGCGCGCTCTCCCTCCAGGACGCGGCCCTGGTGGTCGCCCTGCGCAGCCGGGCGCTCGACGCCCTGCGCGGCCGCGGCGGCATGCTGTCGGTACCGCTGCCGCACCGCGAGGTGGCGGACCTGCTCGGGCGCTGGGCGGACCGGCTGTCCGTCGCGGCCGTCAACGGCCCGCGCTCGACGGTGGTCTCCGGTGACACCGGGGCCCTGGCGGAGCTGCACGCGCACTGCACCGCCGAGGGCGTGCGCAGCAAGGTGATCCCCGTCGACTACGCCTCGCACTGCGCCCACGTCGAGGCCGTCCGGGAACGGCTGGCCGAGGTGCTGGCCCCCGTCTCGCCGCGCTCCGCCGAGGTCCCCTTCTACTCCACCGTCACCGGTGGCCTCGTCGACACCGCGACGCTGGACGCCGGGTACTGGTACCGCAACCTCCGCCGGACCGTCCGGTTCGAGGAGACCGTCGGTGTCCTCGTCGCGGCCGGGCACCGCGCCTTCGTCGAGGTCAGCCCCCACCCGGTGCTGACCACGAGCCTCCAGGAAACGCTGGAGGAGCTGGACCTCCCGCAGGACGCCGTGGTCGTCGGCACCCTGCGCCGCGGCGAGGGCGGCCCGGCCCGGATGCTCACCGCGCTGGCCGCGGCACACACCCGGGGCCTGGCCGTGGACTGGTCCCCGGCCCTGCCGGACGCCCCGCGCGACGGCGTGGACCTGCCGACCTACGCCTTCCAGCGGCACCGCCACTGGCTGGCGGTGGCACCGCCGCCGGCGGACGCCGCGCAGCTGGGGCTGCGGCCGACCGGTCACCCGCTGCTGGGGGCCGCTCTGCCGCTGGCCGGCAGCGAGGGTCTCGTCGTCACCGGCAGCCTGTCCCGGCGGACCCGGCCCTGGCTGGCCGACCACGCGGTGACCGGCACCACCCTGCTGCCGGGTACCGCCTTCGTGGAGCTGGCCCTGCACGCCGCCGGCGAGGCGGGCCACACCCACGTCGAGGAACTGACCGTGTCGGCACCGCTGTTGCTGTCGGAGGAGACGGTGCACCTCCAGGTGACCGTCGACCCACCGGACGGGGCGGGACTGCGGCCCTTCCACATCCACTCCCGGCCCGGCGACGCCGACGCGGACCTCCCCTGGACCAGGAACGCCACCGGCACCCTGGGCACGGCGGCACGGCCCGCCCGGGAGCAGGCCCTGACCGTCTGGCCGCCCGCCGGGGCGACCCCGGTGGACCTCGACGGGCACTACGAGGGCCTGGCCGCCCTGGGGTACGAGTACGGCCCGGCGTTCCGCTGCCTGCGCGCGGCCTGGCGGCACGGCGAGGACCTGTACGCCGAAGTCGGCCTGGCGCGGGAGCAGTCGGCGGAGGCGGGCTCCTTCGGCCTGCATCCGGCGCTGCTGGACGCCGCGCTGCACGCCCTCGCACTGGACGGCTCCCGCGCCGAGGAGGGCGCCGTGCGGCTCCCGTTCGCCTGGAGCGGTGTGCGGTTGCACGCCCGTGGCGCCGGGGCGCTGCGGGTCCGGCTGTCGCCCGCGGGCACCGACGCGGTGGCGCTGACCGTGGCCGACGCCGCCGGGCAGCCGGTGGCATCGGTGGAGTCGCTGGTCCTGCGGCCGCTCTCGCCCGGGCAGTTGTCGGCGGACGCGCGGTCCGACGCGATGTTCGTCGTCGAGTGGACCGCCGTACCGGAGCCGGACCGGGACGACGCGCCGTGGGCCGTGCTCGGGTCGCCCGCCCTGGCCACGGCCCTGGACGCCGCACCGCACCCGGACCTGCGCTCCCTGGCGGGCGAGGTGCCCCCGGTGGTGGCCGTCGAGTGCCGCACGGAGTCCTGGGACGACCTCGCCGGGGCGACCCGGGAGGCGACGCTGCGCGCCCTGGACCTGGTCCGGACGTGGCTGGCCGACGAGCGGTTCGCCTCGTCACGGCTGGTCGTCCTCACCCGGGGCGCGGTGGCCGCCGGGGAGGGCGACCGGGTCGGCGACCCCGCGCACGCCGCCGTCTGGGGTCTGCTGCGGACGGCGCAGTCCGAGAACCCGGGGCGCTTCGTGCTCGTCGACCTCGACGGCCGGGACGGCTCGGCCCGGCAGGTCCGGGCTGCGGCGGCCACCGGCGAGCTGCAACTGGCCGTCCGCGACGGCGCGTTGCGTGCCGCCCGGCTGGTACGGCCGAAGCCGGCCGGCGGTCTGACGCTGCCGGCGGAACCCTGGCGGCTGCGGAGCGCGGGGAAGGGCACGCTGGACGGCCTCGCCGCGACGGCCTGCCCTCAGGAGCCGCTCGGGCCGGGGCAGGTGCGGATCGCGGTGCGGGCCGCCGGCGTGAACTTCCGCGACGTGCTGATCGCCCTGGGCATGTACCCCGACGACGACACGCCGATCGGCGGCGAGGCGGCCGGCGTGGTGACCGAGGTCGCCCCCGACGTCACCCGCCTCGCGCCCGGCGACCGGGTGTTCGGACTGTTCCCCGGGGCCGCCGCGACCTTCGCCGACACCGACCACCGCATGGTGGCCCGGGTGCCCGAGGGGTGGACGTTCGCCGAGGCGGCCGTGGTGCCCGTGGTGTTCCTGACGGCGTACTACGGACTACGGGACCTCGCCGACATCCAACCCGGACAACGCCTGCTCGTCCACACCGCCACCGGCGGCGTCGGCATGGCCGCCGTCCAACTCGCCCACCACTGGGGCATCGACGTCTACACCACCGCCAACCCCACCAAATGGCCCACCCTCCACGCCATGGGACTCGACCACGACCACATCGCCTCCTCCCGCACCCTCGACTTCGAACAACACTTCCTCACCACCACCGACGGCCACGGCATGGACGTCATCCTCAACTCCCTCGCCGGAGACTTCACCGACGCCTCCCTCCGCCTCCTCCCCCACGGCGGCCACTTCCTCGACATGGGCAAAACCGACCCCCGCGACCCCCACACCATCACCACCACCCACCCCGGCACCACCTACACCCCCTTCGACCTCCAAACCGACACCACCCCCGACCGCATCCAGGAAATCCTCACCGAACTCCTCACCCTCTTCACCCAAGGCCACCTCCACCCCCTCCCCCTCACCACCTGGGACATCCGCCAAGCCCCCCAAGCCCTCCGCCACCTCCAACAAGCCCGCCACACCGGCAAGATCGCCCTCACCCTCCCCACCCCCCTCAACCCCGACGGCACCATCCTCATCACCGGCGGCACCGGCACCCTCGCCACCCTCACCGCCCACCACCTCATCACCCACCACGGCGCCCGCCACCTCCACCTCGTCAGCCGAACCGGCCCCCACACCGACAACGCCCACCAACTCCACACCCAACTCACCGCCCTCGGCGCCCACATCACCATCACCGCCTGCGACACCACCGACCCCCACGCCCTCACCGACCTCCTCACCACCATCCCCCACCAACACCCCCTCACCGCCGTCATCCACACCGCCGGCACCCTCGACGACGCCGTCGTCACCGACCTGACCGAGGCCCAGGTGGACCGGGTCCTCGGCCCCAAGGTGGACGGGGCCGTGGTCCTGGACGAGCTGACCCGCACGGCGGACCTGTCCGCCTTCGTGCTCTTCTCCTCGGCCGCCGCCACGGTCGGCGCTCCGGGCCAGGGCAACTACGCCGCGGCCAACGCCTTCCTCGACGCCCTCGCCCAGCGGCGGCGCCGCGCGGGCCTGCCCGCCGTGTCGATGGCCTGGGGCCTGTGGGAGCGGCGTTCCGGGATGACCGCCCACCTGGACGGCGCCGACCTGGGCCGGATGGCGCGCGGCGGCATGGTCCCGCTCACCGCTCAGGACGGCCTCGCCCTGTTCGACCGGGCCCTCGGCGGCGCCGAGCCGGTCGTCGTACCCGCCCGGCTCGACCTGGCCGCCCTCCGGGAGCGGGCCGAGTCGGGCACCCTGCCGGCGGTGCTGGGGAGCGTCCTGCGGGCCCCGGTCCGCCGGGCGGCCGCGGCGGAGGGGGCGGCGCGGCCCGACTCCTGGGAGCGCCGGCTGCTCGCCCTCCCGGCGGGCGAACGGGAGGGGGCGCTGCTCGGCCTGGTGCGCGGGCAGGCGGCGGCGGTGCTCGGGCACGCCACGCCGGACACTGTGGACGCCGCGCGCCTCTTCAAGGAGAGCGGTTTCGACTCCCTGACCGCCGTCGAGTTCCGCAACCGGCTGGTCGCCGCGACCGGGCTGCGGCTGCCCGCGACCCTGGTCTTCGACCACCCCACGCCCGAGGCACTGGCCCGTCACCTGCGGGAGGTGCTGCTCCCCGGCGAGCCCGCCGCCGCGGACACGGCGCTCGCCGAACTGGCCGGTGTGGAAGCCGTGCTGAGCGGTGCCGCCGAGACGGACGAGTCCGTCCGGCGGGAGATCGTCCGACGGCTGGAGGACCTGGTGGCCGCCTGGGGCCGGCCGCGGGGGGAGCGGGCCGCCGCCCGGCCGGCCGACTCCCGGCGGATCGCCGAGGCCTCGCCCGAGGAGATCTTCGCCCTGATCGACGACGGCCTCGGCCGGGCGGCGGGCCGCTGATGTCGCACCGACCGACCGACGCCGACGAGGAGAGGCCCACGATGTCCGACGAAGAGAAGCTGCTCGACTACCTCAAGTGGGTGACGGCCGACCTCCAGGAGACCCGGGAGAAGCTGCGGGCGGCCGAGGAGGCGGCCGGCGAGCCGATCGCGATCGTCGCGATGAGCTGCCGCTACCCGGGTGACGTCCGCACCCCCGAGGACCTGTGGCGGCTCCTGGAGGCGGGGACCGACGCCGTCTCGGGCTTCCCCGTCAACCGGGGCTGGGACCTCGCCTCCCTGTGCCACCCCGACCCCGACCGCCCGGGGACGACCTACGCCTCCGGCGGGGGGTTCCTGCACGACGCGGGCGACTTCGGCGCCGAGTTCTTCGGCATCAGCCCGCGCGAGGCCACCGCCATGGACCCGCAGCAGCGGCTGCTGCTGGAGACCGCCTGGGAGGCGTTCGAAGGGGCGGGCATCGTCCCCGGGACCCTGCGCGGCAGCCGGACCGGCGTCTTCGTGGGGGTGGCGGACATGCGCTACGCGCCGCACCCGCACGAGGCGCCCGAGGAGTTCGAGGGCCAGCTGATGACCGGCACGTCGAGCAGCGTCGCCTCCGGCCGGATCTCCTTCACCTTCGGGCTGGAGGGTCCGGCGGTGACGCTGGACACCGCGTGCTCGTCCTCGCTGGTCGCCGTCCACCTGGCCGTCCAGGCGCTGCGCGGCGGCGAGTGCGCGCTCGCGCTCGCGGGCGGTGCCACGGTGATGGCCACGCCCAACACCCTCGTCGAGTTCAGCCGCCAGCGGGGGCTGTCCCCCGACGGCCGCTGCCGGGCGTTCTCGGCCGATGCCGACGGGACCGGGCTGGCCGAGGGCGCGGGCCTGGTCCTGCTGGAGCGCCTGTCGGACGCCCGGCGCAATGGCCGCCGGATCCTCGCGGTCGTCCGCGGCAGCGCGGTCAACCAGGACGGCATGAGCAACGGTCTCACGGCCCCGAGCGGGCCCGCGCAGGAGCGGGTGATCCGTCAGGCCCTGGCCAACGCCCGCCTCACCCCCGCCGACGTGGACGCCGTCGAGGCGCACGGCACCGGCACGGCCCTGGGCGACCCGATCGAGGCCCGGGCCGTCCTGGCCGCCTACGGGCGCGGCCGGCCCGCCGGACGGCCGCTGCGGCTCGGCTCGCTCAAGTCCAACGTCGGCCACACCCAGGCCGCGGCGGGCGTCGGCGGCGTCATCAAGATGGTGCTGGCCATGCACCACGGCGTGCTGCCGAAGACCCTGCACCTGAGCGAGCCCACCCCGCACGTCGACTGGTCGTCGGGGGCCGTCTCGTTGCTCACCGAGGCCGCGCCGTGGGGGGCGGCCCCGGGCCGCCCCCGCCGGGCGGCCGTCTCCTCCTTCGGGATCAGCGGCACCAACGCCCACCTCGTGCTGGAGGAGCCGCCCGCCGCGGAGCAGCCACCCGCCGCGGAGCAGCCACCCGCCACGGAGGAGCCGGCGGCCGGGAGGACCGCGCCGGAGGGGCCGCTGCCGTGGGTGCTGTCGGCCCGCACCCGCGCCTCCGTACGGGCCCAGGCCCGGCGGCTGCACCGTCACCTGCTCCAGCACCCGGAGGCCGGGGCGGCGGACGTCGGCCTGTCGCTGGCGACCACCCGGACTCACTTCCCGCACCGCGCCGCGGTCGTGGGGCGGAACCGCGAGGAGCTGATGGCCGCCCTGGCGGACCTCGCTCGGGACCGCGGCGCGTCCGGGCTGGTGCGCGGCACGGCGGCCGGGGCGGGCGGGACCGCGTTCCTCTTCACCGGTCAGGGCAGCCAGCGGCTGGGCATGGGGGCCGAACTGGGCCAGGCCTTCCCGGTCTTCGCGAAGGCGTTCGGCGAGGTCTGCGACCACCTGGACGTGCACCTGGAACGTCCGCTGCGCGAGGTCGTGTTCGCCGCGCCGGACAGCCCGGAGGCGGCGCTGCTGCACCGTACCGGCTACGCCCAGCCCGCGCTGTTCGCCCTGGAGACGGCGCTGTACCGGCTGCTGCGGAACTGGGGGATCACACCCGGCCGGCTCGCCGGGCACTCCGTCGGCGAGCTGACCGCCGCGCACGTGGCCGGGGTCCTCGACCTGCCGGACGCGGCCGCCCTGGTGGCCGCCCGGGCGCGGCTGATGGACGCGCTGCCCGAAGGGGGAGCCATGATCGCCGTGGAGGCCGAGGAAGCGGAGGTCCTGCCGCTGCTGGCCGACTGCGCGGACGTCCTCGGCATCGCCGCCGTCAACGGCCCCCGGGCGCTGGTGCTGTCCGGGGAGCGGGAGGCGGCCGAGCGGGTCGCCCGCTCCTTCGCCGAGAAGGGGCGCCGGACCACCGCGCTCCGGGTCAGCCACGCCTTCCACTCGCCGCTCATGGAGCCCGCGTTGGCGGATTTCCGGGCGGTCGCGGCGACCCTGGCCTACCACCCGCCGACGGTCCCGGTCGTCTCGCTGGTCACCGGCCGCCCGGCCACCGCCGAGGAGCTGGGCTCACCCGACTACTGGGCCGGGCAGATCCGCGCGACCGTACGCTTCCACGACGGCGTCCGCCACCTGAAGGACGCGGGCGTGTCCACCTGCCTCGAACTCGGCCCGGACGCCGTGCTGACCTCCCTGGCGCAGCTGAGCCTGCCCGCCGGCGGGACGGTGTGCGCACCGGTGCTCCTCAAGGGCCGGCCCGAGGCCCCGCGCGCGCTGGACGCCCTCGCCCGGGCCTGGGCCAACGGTGCGGAGGTGGACTGGGAGGCCGTCCTCCCCGGCGCGCGGCGCGTCGCCCTGCCGCCCTACGCCTTCCCCCGGCGGCGCTACTGGCTGGAGTCGGCCGCCGTCCGGGGCGCGCGCCGTACGAGCGGGGGCGAAGCCGAGTTCTGGAACGCGGTGACGGGCGGTGACCTGGAGGCGCTGGCGGAACGCCTGGACCTGGACGACGGCCGCCGGGCCGCGCTGGGCGAGGTGCTGCCCGCCCTGTCCGCCTGGTGGAACCGCCGGGCCCCACACGCCCCGGACGGGGCGGCCGAGCCGCCCCGGGTCCTGGAGGACGCCGACAAGCGGCGGCGGCTGGCCGAGTCCCTCGCCGGCTCCTCCCCCGAGGAGCAGGAGCGCGTCCTGCTGGACATCATCCGCACCCACGCCGCCGCCGTGCTCGGACACGACGCGCCGGACGCCGTCCGGGCCGAAGTCCCCTTCCAGGACGCCGGCTTCTCCTCCTTCACCGCCCTCGACCTGCGCAACCGGCTGTGCGAGGCCACCGGGCTGCTGCTGGAACCGGTCGTGGTCTACGACCACCCGGATCCCGTGGCCCTCGCCCGGTACCTGCGCACCGTACTCGACCCTCCGCACCCCAAGGAGTCACCCGCATGACGACGAACGAGACCCGGCGACCGGTGGTGGTCTGCGGCGCCGGCCCGACCGGCCTGATGCTGGCCGCCGAACTGCGGCTCGCGGGCGTGGAGGTGGTGGTCCTGGAGAGGCGTCCGGGGTTCACCGACGACCGCGAGTCGCGCGCGCCGGGGGTGTACGCGCGGACGATCGAGATCTGGGAGCAGCGCGGGATCCTCGACCGGTTCACCGGCAGCCGCACGGGCCGCTACAGCCACTTCGCGCTGCTTCCGGTCGCCATCGACCTCGGCCGGCTCGACAGCCCGCACGCGGTGCTGCTGCTGCCCCAGGCGCGCATCGAGCGGGTGCTCGCCGAGTGGGCGCGGGAGCTGGGCGCCGAGGTGCGGCGCGGCCACGAGGTGACGGGGCTGCGCCAGGACGCCGACGGCGTGGATCTGGAGGTGACGGGCCCGGACGGCCGGTACCGGCTCCGGGGCGCCTACGCCGTCGGCTGCGACGGCGGCCGCAGCACGGTCAGGTCGCTGCTCGACGTCGAGTTCCCCGGGACCGACGCCACGGCGGATGTCCTGCTGGCCGACGTCTCCGGGATGAGCCGGGACCTCCCCGGGCTGCGGCAGCGGCCCTTCCCCTTCGTGCGGAGCGAGCGCGGCTGGCTCGCGGTCTCCGCCGTCGCGGTCTCGACCGCGGGCGAGGACGTCCTGCGGTTCATCGTCGGCGATCGCAGCCGGCCGCCGGTGCGGCGGGCCGCGGCGCCGACCTTCGAGGAGGTCTGCGAGAGCGTCGCCGCCGTCGCCGGCATCGACCTGTCGGGCGCGACGCCGCAGTGGCTGAGCCGGTTCGGCAACACCACCCGGCAGGCGGCGCGCTACCGCGTCGGCCGGGTGCTGCTGGCCGGTGACGCGGCGCACGTGCACCCGCCGTTCGGCGGTCAGGGGCTCAACCTGGGGGTGCACGACGCGGTGAACCTCGGCTGGAAGATCGCGGCCGTGGTCGGCGGCCGGGCGCCCGCGGGCCTGCTGGACAGCTACCAGCGGGAGCGCCATCCGGCCGCGGCCCGCGTGCTGCTCAACACCCGGGCGCAGAACGTCCTGATGACCGCGGGACCGGACATCGACGCACTGCGCACGGTCGTCGCGGAGAGCCTGGAGTCGGTCGAGGTGAACGACCGGCTGGCCGGGGAGCTCAGCGCCGTCGACGTGCGCTACGACCTCGGCGGTGAACACCCGCTCGTGGGCAGGCGGATGCCGCACCGCGAGCTGACCGCTCCGGACGGCTCCACGTACGGCAGCCCGCGCCTGCTGGAGCGGGCGCGCGGGGTGCTGCTCGACCTGGCGGACGTGCCCGCGCTGAAGGCCGTCGCCGACGGCTGGGCGGACCGGGTGGACGTCGTCACCGCCGCCTGTCCCCGGGCCGCGGCCGACGACCTGTCCGCCGTGCTGATCAGGCCGGACGGACACGTCGCCTGGGTCGCGCCACAGGACCGCGCGCCCGACCCCCGGGAGCTGGAGGCGGCCCTGCGCCGCTGGTTCGGGGACGCGTCCGCGGGACCGGACGGCCGCTGAGCCCCTCCCGCCGGCCTGCCCCCCCCCCCGCGGTCCCCCCGAAGCCCCCCACGCCCCCTTGCGTCCCTCGTGTCCCTTGTGTCCCTTGTGTCCCTTGTGTCCCCTGCGAACGAAAGGCATTGACATGCGTCTGATCGACCCCTTCCGCGCGGCGGTGGAGATGTGCGCCGAGTGCGCGGCCTCGATGGCCACCGAGCCGATGGCGGTGTCCGAGAAGCCCGCGGGCGACTGCTTCGCGCTCACCGGGCTGTCCGAGACGGTGAACCTCGACTACACGGCGGTCGCGGAGAGCGGCTTCAACGCCGGTGACCGCAGCACCCACACCGACGAGTTCTTCGACGCCGGGGGCAACTCCGTGGGCCGCCTCGTCGGCCACAGCTGGAAGGTCGTCAACCGCGCGTCCGACGGCCACCTGATGGCCTTCTACCGGGAGGAGATCACCCTGCCGGACGGGGAGATCCAGACGGCGGGCTGGATCGACGTCAACGCCATCCTCGCCGGCGAGTGGCAGGTGCTCCACGCGGTGGGCACCGGCGGCCGCCACATCGGCAGGGTGGGCGTACGGGAACTGCGCAGCGAGGTGCTGCGCCACCGGTTCCAGGCGAACCTCGTGCTGTGCGGTGCGACGGGCCACTGAGCGCGGCGGGGGCGGCGGCTCGCCGCCGCCCCCGTACCCCCCCTCCGAACGTGGCCGTGGGGCACCTCCGTACCGGGTGGCGGTTCGGTCCGAACCACACCGCAGCATTCCTCCGCTTCGTTGACCCGCCGATCACCGCCAATTAGGTTTCCATTACGGCCGGATGACATGGCGTCACATTCCCGTCCGCCCGTTCCTCCACATCGAAGCGGCTACCCCACGAGCACTGGAGTACCACGTGCGATACAGCATTCTCGGAAAACCCCACGTCCTCCACGGCGACGAACCGGTTTTCGTCTCGGCACGAAAGAAGGAGATCGTCCTCGCGTCACTGCTGGCCCGGGCCAATCACGTGGTGTCGCTGGAGGAGCTCATTTCCGAGATATGGGGCGGGAATTCACCGCTGCGCGCCACCACGGCGGTGCACGTCCGCATCTGCGAGCTGCGCAAGCTCCTGCGTTCCTGCGGCATGGCCGAGAGCCCGATCGTCACCCGCTCTCCCGGCTACTTCATCCACGTCGAACCCGGCGAGCTCGACGTGCACGTGTTCAGCCGGCTGGCCGAGGAGGGCCGGGCCGCGGCACGGGCCGGGGCGCACCACGAGGCCGTCGAGAAGCTGCGCTCCGCACTGGAGCTGTCCCAGGAGACGACCCTCGGAGGGCTGCGCAGCGGCCCCATCATCAACGGCTTCGTGAACTGGCTCGACCAGGCCCGCCTGGACTGCACCGAGCAGTGGATGGAATCGGAGCTGACACTGGGCCGGCACCGGGAAGCGGTGGGCCGGCTCTACGCGCTGTTCGGCCAGCACCCCCTGCACGAGGCGTTCCACCGGCAGCTCATCCTGGCGCTCTACCGCTGCGACCGGCGGGCCGACGCCCTGCACGTCTACCAGGTGGCCCGCGGGGTCCTCCGGAGCGAACTCGGCCTCGAACCCTGTCTCGCCACCCGCCGGGTGCACCACGCGATCCTCACCGCGGACGACCACCTGTACGCGCGGGCCTCCGCCTGACGGCGCCGCGGGCGGGCGCGGCGGCTCAGCAGGATCCGGACATCCGCAGCGCCCCGGCGAGTTCGGCACGCCCGCGGACGGACAGCTTGCGGTAGACGGCGGTGAGGTTCTTCTCCACCGCGCGCCGTGTCACCCCCAGTTCGTCGGCGATGGCACCGTTCGGCAGCCCGCGGGCCACCATCCGGGCCACCGTGAGCTGCACCGGGGACAGGCCGCGGACCGGGTCCGGAGCCGGTCCGCCCAGCAGCGCGCGGGCGCGGTCCGAGAGGCCGGGCAGCCCGCAGGCGGCGGCGAGCGCGGCGCCCTCCCTCAGCAGTTCCGCCGCCGGCCGGCCTCCCTCGCGGGCCTCCCGGACACCGAGCCGCACCAGTGCTCTCGCCAGCTCCAGGCGGTGGTGCGAGAGCCGCAGCACGTCCACCGCCTCGCGCAGCAGCCCCCTTCCCCGCTCCCCTCCGGCGAGCGTGCCGTGCACGCGCAGGGCACGGCCGAGCTCGGCGGGGGCTCCCCAGGCCCGGGCCCGCTCGCACTCCTCCCGCATCAGCTCCTCGGCCGCCCGCCCGTCGCCGAGGCGGCGGTGGGCGAGGGCCGCCCAGGTACGCCAGGGGCCGAGCACGGGGTTGTGCCAGCCGTCCCGCTCCAACCGCCTGCCGCAGGCGAGGAAGTGGTCCAGGGCGGTGGCGTCGTCGCGCCGCTGGAAGGCCCGTACGCCGCGGAGCATCCGGTGGGCGACGCTGCGGTGGACGTCGGCGAGGTCTCCGTAGGCGGAGCCGGAGTCCTGGGCCAGGAGACGGTCGCACAGCCGCGGGTCCATGGTCTCGACCGCGACGGCGGCCAGGGCGACGTCGGCCGCCGCGTTGGCCTCCCACCGCTCCCCCGCGAGCCGGTGGGCCTCCAGGGCCAGGGTCAGGGCCCCGGCCGCGTCCCCGGACCGCAGCCGCACCAGGGCCAGCTCGGTCCCCGTGATCACCTGGGACACCAGGGCCCGCTGCCGTACGGCGCGCGCCAGGAGCGTCTCCAGCCAGGCCGCGAGGTCGGTCAGGTCGTCCGCCACCACGAGCGTGATCGCCAGCAGCGGCAGGGTGGTGTACGACAGCTCCGGCACCGCCGGTTCGCGTTCCAGGACCTGCCGGGCGAGCCGGACGGCGTCCTCCCGCGCGATCCCTCCCGCGGCCACCGCGTCGTGCAGCAGCACGGTCACGAGCTCGCGCTGCGCGCCGGTCCCCAGCCCGGGTTCCGGGCCCAGTTCCCGCAGTCGCCGCACCGAGGCCGCGAGCCGCCCGGGAGCGGCGGGTTCCGCGCACCGGACCCGGGCCTCCAGCCGCAGCGCCACCTCGTGTCCGGCACCGCTCGCCGCACGGCCGGGGCCGAGCGCGGCGAAGACCTCGCGGAACAGGTCGACCGTCTGCGGTGCCGCGGTGTCGAAGACGGGCGGCGGGATGCGCAGCAGCGCCGCCGCCCGCTGCTCGGCCGAGGGCAGCAGCGGCACCGCCTGGGAGATGTGCCGCGCGGCCGTCCAGGGGTCGGTGATCCGTTCGGCACCGGCCAGGTCCACCAGGACGACGGCGCGGTCCTCACCGTCCGGCGGGGCTTCGTGGAGGGCCCGGCGCAGGAAGCGCACCGCGTCCTCGGGCGCTCCGCGGTCGAGTGCGGCGTCGGCGGCCGCGCGCAGCACGGTGACCGTCCACGGCGCGTCGGACGGGGCGGACGGTGTCGTCGCCGCCAGCCGGGCGGCGATCTGCTCGGCCGGGTGGCCGGCCCGGAGGAGCAGCACGGCCGCGCGGGAGAGGAGCCCCTGCTGTTCCTCGACGGTGGCGGTCTCCTCCGCGGCGTCCCGGTAGACGGGATGGGCGAAGACCGGCACCGGCGAGCCGGGACGCCGACGGAGCAGGCCCAGTGCCCGCAGGGCCCGTTCGGCCGCGCGGCACCCGACCGCGTCCAGCCCCGCGAGCCGCGCCAGGAGCTCCGGCTCGGCCTGCTCCCCCAGGACGGCCATGGCCCGCGCGAATTCCGGCAGGGGCGAGGGAAGTTGTTCCAGCCGCAGGGCGAGCCGTTCCCGGAGGTCGGGCGGGCTCACCCGCGCGGCCCGCTCGCCGTGCTCCGCGACCGGCCGCAGCCCCGCCCGGCGCAGGGTGTGGCCGATGGCGGCCGTGACCATCGGGCTGCCCCCGGCGGCCTCGTGGCAGGCCCGCGCGAACGCCTCGTCGGCGGGCTCGCCGAAGCTCCGTTCCACCAGCGCCCGGGTGCCCCGGGGGGACAGCGGCCGCAGCCGCAGGGTGCGGCCGGCCGCGGCGAGGAGGTCCCGCACCAGGGGCGTCCCGGCTTCGGGATCGCCGTCGGCGAGGGTCACGACGACCGTGACGGGCCGCGCGGTGGGCCGTCTGGCGAAGTACGCCAGCCAGCGCAGCGAGGCCTCGTCCGCCCAGTGCGCGTCGTCCACCGCGATGAGCAGCGGCTCGTCGACGGCCATCCGGGCGGTCAGCGCGCGCAGTTCCCGCAGCAGCCGCGGGTGCGTGCCGTCCTGCGGGACGGGCGTCTCCTCGGCGAGGACGCTCCGGACGGCCTCGGCGCCCGCACCCAGCCACCGCTCCGGGGACGCGGCGCCGGCGAGCACCGGTTCGAGGAGCTGGCGCACCACGCCGTAGGGGAACTCCCGCTCCGGGCGCGCCGCGTCGGCCCGCAGCACCCGTGCGCCCCTCTCCTCCGCGAGCCGCGGGAGGTGGTCGAGCAGCTCCGTCCTGCCCGCGCCCCAGGCTCCGGTGACGACGGTCAGTGAACTGCCGCGGGCCGCGGCGGTGTCCAGGGCGGCGGCCACCGCGCCGAGTTCGATGTCCCGTTCGAGCAGCAAGGGAATCAGTCCTCCTGGGGGATGACGCGGGAGAGGTCCTGCCGGCCGGAGACGCCGAGCTTCCGGTAGGCCCGGGTCAGGTGCGTCTCCACCATCCGCCGGGACACCGAGAGCCGCCGGGCGACGGCCGTGTTGGTCATGCCGCCGCGGACCAGTTCGGCGACGTGCCGCTCGGTCGCGGTGAGCGTCCGCCCGGCCTGCGGACCGCCGGGTCCGGTGGGCGCCGGCGTGGCGTCCCACGGCGCCGGGAGGGCGCGGGGCCCGCCGGTCAGCTCCCGGACCAGGCGGGCGCGGCGGGGGGTGTCCCACTCGGGCGGGGTGGCGTCCCGCAGCAGCCGGGCCGCCGCGGCCCTGGCCCCGGCGGACCGCTCGCCCTCGGTCACCCGGCCCAGGGCGAGCAGGGCCGTGCCGACCGCACTCGCGCTCCCCCACGCCTCGGCCGCCTCGTACTCCTCCACCGCCAGGCGTTCGGCTCCGGCCCGGTCCCCGCAGCCCAGCCGGGCGGCGGCCGCGGCCGAACGCCACGGCACGAGGGCCGGGTTGGTCCATCCTCTGGCCAGCAGTCCGCGCCCGCACTCCAGCAGGTCGGACAGGGCCGCCCGGTGGTCGCCGGTGCGCAGCCCCAGCAGGCCCCTGGCGTGCAGGAACATCGGCCACCACAGGCCGTTCACCGCGAGGACCGGCAGCTCGGCCGCCGCGCACCGGCCCGCCTCGGCCACCTCGTCCCGCTCCAGGTGCAGCAGCAGACGCAGGGCCACGACCAGCGGCCTGGCCTTGACGGGCGCGGAGCTGGGCAGTGCCGCCCGCTCGACCTCCGCGAGGTCCCGGTCCGCCTCCTCCAGCCAGCCCCGGCGCAGCGCCACCGCCGCGCGCAGGCTCAGCGCCGCCGTGACGGTCGTCCCGACGCCCCGGCTCCGGGCCTCGGCGACGATCCCGTCGAGACCTGCGGCCGCCTCCTCGTACGCGTCCGTCAGGGCCAGGGTGTAGCAGGCCGCCAACCGGGCGGTGAACAGCGCCGGATGGCCGCTGTCGGGACGCAGCGCGGCTTCGGCCAGGGTGCGCACGCGGGCGAGCGGCAGGCTCTGGGCGAGGGCCGAGCCCAGGGCCAGGACGCCCGCCTGGGCGGGGCCTTCCGGTGGCGCGTCCAGGGGAGGCACGGGCGGGACGTCCACGCCCTCCTCCATCGGCGCGCCGCCTCCGATCAGCCAGTACAGGGCCTGGAAGGCACCGCGTTCCGCCCCGTCGGCCCCCGGCAGGGACCAGGCCAGCGCCGTGCCCCGGCGCACCGTGGCCGCGTGGCCCCACACGGCGAGCAGGTCGGCGGCGCGCAGCCGGGCCGCGGGGGGCACGTCGGGCTTCGGGTCGTGCAGCACGCTCCACAGGGCGCGTTCGCCGCTGTCGGGGGCGTCGGTCGAGACCGCCGCGCCCAGGTCGACGAGCAGCTGCGCCCGCTGGTGGGGTGCCAGTGGTTCGGCCAGCGCGCGTTCCAGGAAGCGGGCCGCGCGGGCGGGTTCGCTGCTCCGGTACCGGGCGGCGGCGCCGGTCAGGGCGTCAGCCGCCCATCCGGTCCCGCCGGGCCGGGCGCCCAGGAGCAGTTCGGCCAGCGCCGTGTCGGGGAGGGCCGTGCGGTGGCCGAGTGCGGCGGCGCGGGTGCACAGGTCCTCGCGCTGCCGCACGGTGAGTCCGGTGAGGACCCGGTCGGCCACGCCCGGCGGCACGTCCGGGTGGTCCGGGTCCGGGACCAGGCCGGCCGCGGCCAGCAGGCGCAGTGCGCGGGGAGCGGGCAGCGTGCGCAGTCCGGCCAGTTCGCAGAGCTGGGGGAGGCCGAGGTGGGGGCCGCCCACGGCGATCGCGCGCAGCAGGGAGGTGAGTTCGGGGCCGAGTCCGTCCACGAGCCTGGCGGTGCGCTCGCCGACCGCTTCGGCCGCGCGCGCCGGCAGGCCGGCCGCCGCCTCGGCGGTGGGGTCGAGGCCGTCGGCCGCCAGCGAGGCCAGCACCGAGCGCAGCACCGCCGGGTTGCCCTCGCACGCGGCATGGGCGGCCTCGGCGAACGCCTCCTCGACGGGTCCGTCGCCGTGGGCGGCCAGCATCCCGGCCGTGCCCGCCCGGCTCAGCGGCCGCAGGGCGAGACGCGCGGCCGTGCCGGGGAGGGCGGCCGGTACCGATCCGGGCGTCGCGGCGACGAGGAGGACGAGGGGCGCGCCCCGGGTGCGCCGGGCCATGGTCTCCAGCCACCGTCGCGAGTCCGTGTCGGCCCACTGCGCGTCGTCGACGGCGACGAGCAGCGGCCGCTCGCGCGCGGCCGTGAGGAAGGCCCGGCACGACCGGGGCAGGGGCCCGTCGGCCGGGTCGTCGGCGTCGTCCGCGCCCAGCCGCGCGAGGAGTTGGGAGACGATGCCGAAGGGCCGGTCCGTCTCGGCCGGGGTGCCGGACGCGCACGCGGCGGCGAGTCCCGCGTCGAGGGCCGCCGCGGCGGCGTACCGCAGGAGCGCGCTGCGCCCGGTGCCGGGGAGCCCCTCGACCGCGATCACCGCCGAGCGGCCGGAGCCCAGCCCGTCGACGGCCGTGCGCAGGAAGGCCGTCGCCGCGTCCCGTTCGACGAGGACGTCCTCGCCGGCCACCGGCCGCCGTCCGGGTGCGGGGGCCGTCGCCCCCGCCGTGCCGCCGGTCACGAGGCGGCCGGGTCGGCGGACCGGGCGAGGGCGCGGAGCGCGGCGGGCAGGTCGCTCCGTCCGGCCAGCCCGAGTTTGCGGTAGACGGAGGTCAGACGCGTCTCCACGGTGCGCCGGGAGAGGAACAGGGTCCCGGCGATCTCCTGGTTGGTGGCGCCCGCCGCCGCGGACTCGGCCACCTGCCGCTCGGTGCCGCTCAGCGGCCCTGCTCCGGCGCGGGACGGGTGTGGGCGGCCGACACCCGCGGCGGCCAGCGCTTCGCGGGCCCGGGCCGCCAGCGGGAGCGAGCCGCAGCGCCGCGCCGTCTCGTGCGCGCGGGACAGGTGCGCGCGGGCGCCCCGGACGTCGCCGCGCCCCGACAGCTCCCTGCCCAGCAGGAGTTCGCAGCGGGCGCGGTCCAGCCGGGCCTGTGAGCGGGAGAGGTTCTCGACCGCGGCGGTCAGCAGGTCCACGCGGCGGTCGCCGCGGGCCGCCGTGCCCGCCGCGAGGAGCGCGTGGCCGAGCGCATGGGGGGTGCCCCAGCGGCGGGCCGCCGCCAGGCCCTCCTCGGCGAGGCCGGCGGCTTCGGCGGTGCGGCCGAGCCCGGCCAGGGCCCGGACGGCCACGGTGCGCCAGAGCGCCCACGCCGGGTCGCCCAGGCCCGTCTCGGCGAACCAGCGTTCGCAGCGGCGGGCGCCGGCCAGCGCGCCTTCCGGGTCACCCGCGCGAAGACGCAGACCGGCCCGGCTCGTCAGGTACCAGGCCCCGCCGAGGACGGACCGGCCCGGGCCGGATTCCGCCGCCCCGGCGAGAGCCGCCTCGGCGGCCCCGGTGGCTCCCAGCTCGCTCTGCACGGCGGCCCAGGCGATGAGCGGCAGCGCGAAGCCGGGGCTCTGCCGGGGCCGGCCCGGGCAGTCCAGCGCGGCCCGCGCGTCGGCGACGGCGGCGGGGAGGTCGCCGAGCCGGTGCCGCAGCTTCGACCGCTCCGCCAGCAGCCACCACCGGGGCAGGCAGCCGTTGCCGTCGGCCGTCGCCGGTTCCAGCGTCTCCAGTGCCCGGCCGGGCTCGTCGGCCAGGTGGAACAGCACGGCCGCGTGGACCCGCATCCAGTCCGGGGCCGCGGTGCCCTCGGCGCCGACGGCCCGGGCGGCGAGGTCGACGACCTCGCGGGCGGACGCGCCGTCCAGGGCGCCCAGTTGGGCTCGCAGGAGCAGGCTGCCGCCCGCGGCGGCCCCGGCGGGCTCCCCCGCCACGGCGGCGCGCGCCCGCTCCCGCACGGCGGCGAACGCGGGCGCGTCGTGCAGCCCGGCGCAGAGGACGGCCGACTCGGCCCTCCAGCGCAGGTCGCGGCCGGCCTCGTCGCCGTCGGGGCCCGGTGCGGCGCGCAGCGCGTCGAGCGCCCGGGAGAGCACGGTGAGCGCCGGACGGCCCGCGGCCTGCGCGGTCATCCCGAGCTGCAGCGCGACGCGGGCCCGGAGCCGGGCGTCGGTGGTCCGGTCCAGCAGGCTCCGCAAGGTGTCCAGCGCGGCCTCGGGGTCGGTGGCGGCCAGTGCTCCGGCCAGTTCCAGTCCGGTGCGCACCCGGCCTGGCTCGTCGCTCTCGTCCGCCAGCAGCCGTCGCAGGTACGGTGCGGCCAGGGACCGGTCGTCGTGCCGCCGTGCCCGCTCGGCCGCGTCGAGCAGCACGCCGCGCATCCACCCCTCGTCCAGCCGGGGCAGGGGTAACAGGTGGCCCGCCACCTCCGGGGCCGCGAAGCCCTCGTCGTTGAGCAGCCGGGCCGCGTCGGTGCGCAGCCGGGCCAGTTCCCCGGGCGGTACGGCCTCCAGCACCGCCGCGCGCAGGGCCTCCGGGCCCCCGGCGGCGAGGAGTTCGTTGTCGCGGTAGCCGCCGAGCACCGCCGAGACCAGCCGGGCCGGCGCCCCGGCGAGCGCGCCGACGCGCTCGGGCGACGCGGGGTGGCCGGTGCCCTCCCCGGCCGCCGGGGCATCGGTCCAGCCGAGCACGGCGGCGGCACGCACCACCAGGAGTTGCGTCGCCGACAGGCCTCTCAGGTGGGCCCGCACCAGGGAGGCGTGGCTCCGGTGCCAGGCCGCGTCGACGTCGCCGACGGCACCGGCACCGGCACCGGCGCCGGCGCCGGGCCGGATGCCGCCCCCGCGCAGCCGGGTCAGGATGCGCCGGAGCAGCAGGGGGTTCCCGCCGGAGAGTTCCGTGCAGCGCCGCACGGCGGCGGCGCCGGGCGTCCGCCCCAGGAAGCGGGTCGCGACCGCGGCCACGTCGGCCTCGGTCAGCGGGCCGAGGGACAGCAGGCGGGTTCCCGGGCGGCGGACGATCCTGCCCAGTGCCGGGCCGGCCGGACCGCCGGGGCCGGTGCCGGGCCCGCCCCAGGCCAGGACGGCCAGCAGTGGCAGGCCTTCCGGCCGGTGGAGCAGGCATTCCAGCCAGCGCAGGGAGCGCTCGTCGCACCACTGGGCGTCGTCGACGACGAGCACCAGGGGTCCGGGGGACGGGGCCGCCGGGACCAGCCGCTCCTGGCTGGGCGGCACGGAGTCCGGCCGGTCCCCGAAGAGCCGGCCGACGGTGGCGTACGGCGTCTCCCGCGTGGTGCGACGGCCGGCCGTGGACAGCACGGTGGCCCCGTCCTGGCCGCCGTCGCGCCGGAACCGGTCGAGCAGCGCCGTCTTCCCGCTCCCGGCGTTCCCGCGCACCACCACGCAGCGCGGCTTCCCGGCGCGGGCCTGCTCGGCACAGGCGCGCAACACCGCCAGTTCCGAGGAACGGCCGACCATGTCCCACTCGGCAGCCGGGGCGAAGAACCTCACCTTTCCGGACATAACATCCGCTCCTTTCGATCCGACCGATGGTGCCGCGCCGGTCGGCACGGCCGGTCTCCCACGCCGCCGCCACCGGTGCCCTCCGGATCGCCGCGTTCGGTGATCCTGTCGACGAGAACGCGGCCGGAGCCCTCCGTGGTTGAACTGTCACCGGAGATCGTCCGACTTCACCGGGAACTCGGGCTCATATCGAGTCGTGATCGGACACGGAACCACGCTAGGCGGCGGGCCCGGAACGGAGTTGCCCCAGACGGCACGGGCTCGGATCCGCCCGTGCACGCGCGCTCGGCCCGGATCACCGGGGCGCCGGAGTCCGCCCTCGGCCCGGTCGGTGACGAACCGTCGTGTCGGCACGGCGGGGCGGTCCGGCCCCGGACCCGGACCCGGACCCGGATTCGGCCCCGGATCCGGACCCGGCTCTCGCCGGCGGGTCAGCGAGCCGCGAAGTCCAGCACGGTGACGGAGGGACGGCGGGTGGCCAGGGGCGGAACGGTCAGCGCGAACGGCAGCAGGGCGCCGACGAGCCCGCGTCCGCCGGCCGGCCGGACGTCCCGCACCGCCGCCACCGCCGGGTCGGCCGTGCGGAGCTTGTCCCGCTCGTCCGCGTCCATCGCCCACGGCATCGGCGGCGCCTGGTAGCCCTGGGCCCGCGCCTTCCCGTTCCGGGCGAGCCGGCCGAACCAGCGCGGCACGGCGTCCAGCACGAGCGAGCCGCCCGGGAACCGCTCCGCGCAGCCGGCGAGCAGGGATCTCACCCGGTCCGGCGGAAGGTACATCAGCAGTCCTTGCGTGCTGACCAGCACCCCGCGGTCGCGGTCCACCTCCTCGGCCCACCCCAGTTCGGCGGCGTCGGCGGCCAGATAGCGCTGGCGCGGGCCGGGCGGCAGCAGTTCCCCGCGCAGCGCCACCGAGTCGGGAAGGTCCACGCTCAGCCAGCGGGCCCGCCCGTTGTCGACCCGCCAGTACTGGGTCTCCAGGCCCTCCCCCAGACAGACCACCGTGCCGCGCGGCTCCCGGGCGAGGAAGTCCGCCACCTCGCGGTCGAAGCAGGCCGCCCGCAGGGCCTGGAGCTGGGCCGTCAGCGCGTTCTCCCCGAACCGCTCCGCGAAGGGGTAGTCGATCCGGTCGACCAGCTCGACGGCCTTGGGGTCGTGCAGCACGGTGTCCGGCCGCCGCGCCTCCACCGCCCGGTGCCACAGCGTCCACAGCGCCGTCTCCGGCACCGGTCCCAGCTCCAGCCGCTCCCCGCCGCCAACCATCGCTCGCTCCTTCGGACGTGGTCCCGTCGCCCCGTCGGCGCGCTGCCGTCGTGGGCGTGGATCCGCCGATTCTGGCACTCCGGAGGGGGCGCGCACCGGCCGACGCGCGACTCAGCCGATGCTGAACGCGCCGTCCGGCGGGGGCGGGGAGTCGGTGGCCTCGGCGTCGGTGACCGGGGCGGTCCGGCCGACCAGCGCCGCCAGGTCATCCCCGTCGGTGAGCCGGGCCGGGAAGACGTCCCCCGCGAGCAGCCGGGTCAGCTCGGCCACCGGCAGCGGCTCCGTCGAACCGGCCAGCAGGATGTTGCCGTACCGGCGCCCGCGCAGCACCGGGGCCTCCGCCACCAGGCAGACGTACGGGAACACCGCCCGCACCGTGGCCGCCTGCGCCTTGGCAAAGGCCAGCGGCGGGCCGTCCGCCAGGTTCGCCGCGTAGCAGCCGCCGGGGCGCAGCGCGGCCGCCGCCAGCCGCAGGAACTCCACCGAGGTGAGGTGGGCGGGGGTGCGCGAGCCGCGGAAGACGTCGGCGATCACCAGGTCCTGCGAGCCGGACGGGACCTCGGCGAGGGCGGCCCGGGCGTCGCCGACGGTCGCGGTGATGTCCGCGCCCGGGCCCTGCCAGGGCAGCTGCTCGGCGACCAGCTCCAGCAGCGGCCCGTCCACCTCCACCACCCGCTGGCGCGAGCCGGGGCGGGTGGCGGCCAGGTAGCGGGGCAGGGTGAGCGCGCCGCCGCCCAGGTGCAGCGCGTCCAGCGGCCGCCCGGCGGGGGCGAGGGCGTCGGCGAGGTGGCCGAGGCGCCGGGTGTACTCGAACTCCAGGTGGGTCGGCTCGGCGAGGTCGACGTACGACTGAGGGGTGCCGTCCAGGGTGAGCAGCCAGCCGCCGTCCCGGTCGAGGTCGGGCATCAGCTTGGCGAAGCCGAGGTCGGTCTGCCGGCCGACCGGCACCGGCTCGTCGGTCACGCGCTCTCCCCGGCGGGCCGGGCGTCGGCGGGCCGGGCATCGATGAGCGGAGCGTCGATGAGCGGAGCCTCGATGGCCGGGACGTCCAGGTAGGCGGCCAGCCAGTGGTCCAGCTCGGCGAACACCCGGGTGCGGGCCGCCTCGCCGGACAGCACCAGGTCGTGGATGCCGTCCTCGATCCGCACGATGGTGACGTGTCGGCCCAGCCGCGGCCCCTGCGCGGCGATGTCGTCGGCGCGCAGCACCGCGTCGGCCCGGCGCAGCCCCTCGTTCCACACGGTGGTGGAGATGGAACGGGTCGAGGCCATCAGCAGCACCGGCACGTCGATGCCCAGCCCGGACCGCAGCCTCCGGTGCCCCTGGTGGATCGCCGCCAGCCAGCCCGCGTACAGGGGGAAGCCCTCGGCGGGCTTGAGGGTGAGGTCGAAGTCCCACTCGCCCTGGTGGTCCTTGTGCAGGCTGTGGGTGTAGTGCGGGTTGAGGGAGGACGGCAGGACGCGGGTCGGCGCCATCCGCCCGATCGCCGTGACGGCCGGGCCGCCGACGGTACGGACCGCGGGCCCGGCCGGCATCGACAGGAACGGGCTGTTCAGGAAGAGCCCGTCCACCACTGCGCGCCCGGCCCGCCGGCCCGCCCACAGCGCGGCGATCAGCCCGCCGGTGGAGTGCCCGTTGAGCAGCAGCTGCCGGTGGCCGTCCAGCTCGCGGATGATCCGGACCGCCTCGTCGATCTCCTCGTCGTACTCGGCGAGGTGGCGCACGAAGTTCGGCGACTGGTGCGGGCGCAGCGAGCGGCCGTACTTGCGCAGGTCGAGGGCGTAGAAGGAGAACCCGAGCGCGGTGTAGTGGTCGGCCAGGTTGGTCTGGAAGAAGTAGTCGTTGTAGCCGTGGACGTACAGCACGGCCCGCTCCGACCCGGGCACCAGGCGCCGGACGAGCGTCGCGCACACCGCCCCCTCGTCGTCCGGCCGCAGCGTCAGCTCGGCCGCCTCGTAGGGGGCACCCAGGATGTCTTCACGGAACTCCATGGGGCTGACTGTACTGGCTCGGCCGGTCCCGTCCCCGGTGACGCCGACCTGCCGCGATGTGATGATCGCAATGCTTTTGGTCCCGACCGGGGCGGGCGCTCGGGTGCGCGCCGCGCCGGGGGGAGCCGCCCGCGCCGTCCGGCAGCCCCCGCGCGCGCCTGCTGTGCGCCGGTGTCCATGTGGAACGCTTCCCGGACAGACCAGGCGAGTTGGGGAGTTTGCATGCAGCACGGGCATACCGATCCATCGCTCTACCGCTCGGCCGCCGAGGCGATCGCCGCGCCGCCGGAGAAGCTGGCGTACGTGGCCGGCTTCGACCGGTCCGGGCAGCAGCCGGACGCGTTGCTGAGCGTCGACACCGATCCGGACTCGGCGACCTACGGGAAGGTCCTGAACTTCGCCGAACTCCCGACACTCGGCGACGAGTTGCACCACTTCGGATGGAACGCCTGCTCCAGTGCCCTCGCCCACGCCTGCCACGAGAACCCGGAACGGCGCTACCTGCTGCTGCCCGGGCTGCGCTCCTCCCGGCTGCACGTGCTGGACACCCGGCCGGACCCGGTCCGCCCGCGGCTGGTCAGGACGATCGAGGCGGAGGAACTCGCCGCCAAGGCCGGCTACTCGCGCCCCCACACCCTGCACTGCGGCCCGGACGGCGTGTTCCTGTCCTGCCTCGGCGGCGCCGACGGGGACGACGGCCCGGGCGGGGTCGCCCTGCTCGACCACACCACCTTCGAGGTGCTGCGCCCCTGGGAGACCGAGCGCGGTCCCCAGCACCTCGCCTACGACGTCTGGTGGCACCTGGGCACCAATGTGGGCATCACCAGCGAGTGGGGCACCCCGTGGATGATCGAGAACGGGGTGGTGCCCGACCTCCTGCTCGGGCGCAAGTACGGCCACGCGCTGCACTTCTGGGAGCTGGACTCCGGCCGCCACCTCCAGCGGGTGGACCTCGGCGACCAGCACCAGATGGTCCTGGAGCTGCGCCCGGCGCACGACCCGCAGGCCGAGTGGGGCTTCGCCGGGGTGGTCACCAACGTCGAGGACCTCTCCTCCTCGGTCTGGCTCTGGTACCGGGACGGGCCGGCCTTCACCGCGCGCAAGGTGATCGAGATCCCCGCCGAGCCGGCCAAGGCCGAGGACCTGCCGCCCGCCCTCCAGCCCTTCGGGGCGGTGCCGCCGCTGGTCACCGACATCAACCTGACGGTGGACGACCGCTGGCTGTACGTCTCCGCCTGGGGCACCGGCGAGCTGTTCCAGTACGACGTCTCGGACCCGTTCCACCCCCGGCTGACCGGCTCCGTACGGCTCGGCGGCGTCGTCGCCCGCACCCCGCACCCCGCCGAGCCGGGCCGGCCGCTGAACGGGGCGCCACAGATGGTGGAGATCAGCCGCGACGGCCGGCGGCTCTACCTCACCAACTCGCTCTACGGCGCCTGGGACGACCAGTTCTACCCGGAGGGCATCGAGCCCTGGATGGTCAAGCTGGACGCCGACCCGGTGGCCGGCGGGCTGAGCGTCGACGAGCGCTTCTTCCCGCACGGCGCCGACTTCCGCGGCCTGCGCGTCCACCAGACCCACCTGGCGGGCGGCGACGCCTCCTCCGACTCGTACTGCTTCCGCTGAGCCGCCGCCGGGGGCGCGGTGACCTGGAGAGACGGTCGCCGCGCCCCCGGCCCGCCGTCAGCCCAGCAGCAGCTGCCTGGCCTTCGCGGCCACCTCGGGGGACGCCTTCGAGAGGGCGCCCGACGCGTACGGCGGCTGCGGGTCGTACTCGATCGTCAGCTGGATCGCCTGCGCGACGGTGTCCCCGGCGATCAGGCCGGTCATCGTCAGCGCGAGGTCGATCCCGGCCGAGACCCCGGCCGCGGTCGCGTACTTGCCGTCGACCACGACCCGCTCGGTGCCGGTCGGCCGCGCCCCGAAGGTGGCCAGCTGGTCCAGGCAGATCCAGTGCGAGGTCGCCCGGCGCCCCTCCAGCAGCCCGGCCGCGCCCAGCAGCAGCGAGCCGGAGCAGACCGAGGTGGTCCAGGTGGTGGTCGCGTCGATCGCGCGCACCCACTCCAGCACGGCCTGGTCGGTCAGTTGGGCGGGCGTGCCCGGTCCTCCGGGCACCAGCAGCACGTCGGCCGAGTCCACCTCCTCCAGCGTGGCGTCGGCGGTGAGCGCCAGGCTCTTCATGTCGGTGCGCATCGGCCCGCGCCGGGCGGCCGTGAACACCACCTCGGCGCCGGGGATGCGGGACAGCACCTCGTAGGGGCCGACCGCGTCCAGCGCGGTGTACTCGTCGTACAGCAGAACGGCGACACGCATCAGTGACCTCCGATGGGTTCGGGACGGAAGCGGCGGCGGTACTCGGCGGGCGGGGCGGCCAGGGCCCGGACGAAGGCGCGCCGCATCGCCTCCGGGGTGCCGTAGCCGCAGGAGCGCGCGATCTGCTCGACGCCGTCGTCGGTGTCCTCCAGCAGCCGCCGGGCGGCCTCCAGCCGGACCCCGTCCACGTACCGGCCCGGGGTGACCCCCACCTCGGCGGTGAAGGCGCGGGCGAAGTGCCGCGGCGACAGCGCCGAGCGGTCGGCCAGTGCCTCGACCGACAGGTCGGCCTCCGGGTGCTCGGCGATCCACCGCTGCACCTCGCGCAGCGGCCGGCGGACCGCCACCTGGGCGGCCAGCTGGGTGCTGAACTGGGCCTGGTTGCCCGGCCGGCGCAGGAACACCACCAGGTGACGGGCGACCAGCAGCGCGGTGTCCCGCCCGAGGTCCTCCTCGACCAGGGCCAGCGCCAGGTCGATCCCGGCGGTGACCCCGGCCGAGGTGGCGACGTGCCCGTCCCGGACGTGGATCGGGTCCGGGACCACCTCCACGTCCGGGAACCGCCGGGCCAGCTCCTCGCAGTACGCCCAGTGCGTGGTCGCCCGGCGTCCGGCCAGCAGCCCGGCCTCGGCGAGCAGGAAGGCGCCGGTGCACACCGACACCACCCGCTCGGACCGGTCGGCCAGTTCCCGGATCCCCGCCACCAGGGCGGGGTCGGGGCGGGCGGTGCCGTCGCCGCCGGGAACCAGCAGGGTGTGCACCGGGCCGACCTCGGCGAGGTCCGCGTCCGGCAGCAGCCGCAGGCCGCTCTGGGTGCGCACCGGGTGACCACCGGGGGAAGCGGTGGTCACCCGGTAGGCCCCCGCCGGGCCGCCGGCTCTGGCGGCCCCCGCGAACACTTCCAGGGGCCCGGTCACGTCGAGGCTCTGGGCGCCCTCGAAGAGGACGATGACCACGTGGCGCGCTCTCATGCGGCCAGCCTGGCAGCGGGCCGCGACGGCAGCAATGACCTGCTTCCCACCTTTCCTGCCATCGGACGCGTGGAGCGGCGGGACCGCCGGGGAGGGCGGGGCCGCCGGGGAGGGCGGGGCCGCCGGGGAGGGCGGGGCCGCCGGGGAGGGCGGGGCCGCCGGGGAGAGTGGGACCGCCGGGTCGGGTGAGGCCGCTGGGGAGGCCAGGTCAGCGGAACAGGGCCTGGTCGAACCGGATCCGGGCCGGGGGCAGCCCCGCCGCCGTCAGCCGGGTGCGGACGGAGCCGACCATGCCGATCGGGCCGGTGACGCAGGCCAGGTGGTCGCGCCAGTCGCCGGCCGCCGCGACGGTGTCGGCGAGTTCCCCGACGGTGACCGGGGTGACGGTCAGCCACGGCTTGTGCAGGCCGAGTTCGGAGAGCGCCTGCCAGTCGTAGAGGTCCGAGCGGTCCCGCGCGCCGACGAACAGGTGGACCATCCGGCCGGTCGGCCGGTGGGCGGTCTGCTGCTCGATGATCGCCTTCATCGGCGCCAGTCCGGTGCCGCCCGCGACCAGCAGCAGGTCGCGCCGGTCCCCGTCGGACATCAGACTGCCGCGCGGCGGGCCGAGGCGCAGCCGGTCGCCGACCGAGGTGTGCTCGACGAGCGCGGCGCTGACCCCGCCGGGGCCGGTGCGGCGGACGTGGAACTCCAGCTCGTTGTCGGCGCGCGGGGCGCAGCCCATCGAGTACTGCCGCCAGGTGTGCGGCAGCGCCGGGTGCTCGACGGTGCCGTACTGGCCGGCCAGGTACGGGTACGGCTCGCCGGTGCGCACCCGCAGCACGGCGAGGTCGGGGCGGCGGCGCTCGTGGCCGGTCACCACGGCGTGCCAGTACGGGGGCTCGGTGAGCGCCGAGTCCGCGCCGGCGACCATCGCGCCGACGGCGAACCGCAGCATCCGCACCCAGGCGCCCTCCAGCTCGTCGGTCCAGCGCTCGCCGGCCCGGTGCCGGACGGCCGCGCACAGGGCCTCCTCGAAGGCCTCGTAGTGCACCGGTCGCACGCCCAGCTTGCGGTGGTCGCGGCCGAGCTGGCGCAGCGTCTGCTCCAGTTCGGCCGGGCGGTCGAGGTTGTCGATCAGGTGGTGGAAGATCCGTTCCAGGTGGAGCTGCTGGAACTCCATCGAGGCGGGGAAGAGCGATCGCAGGTACGGGCGGTGGCTGAACATCACCAGGTAGAGGTGGTCGATCAGGTCCGCGAGCGGGGAGATCACGTCGAGGTCGCGCCGGATCAGGTGCTGGTCGGCGGCGCCGTCGTAGCCGCCCTCCTCGCCGTACGCGCCGTACCCGAAGTCGCCGCCGCCCGACGAGGACGGGGCGAGGAGTTGGCGTCGCAGGCGCATCGCGTGATGGCGGGCGATCAGGCGGTCGTACTCGGCGGTGGCGGTGGCGGTGCCAGTGCTGATGCTGCTGCTGTTGTCCATGTCCCGCCCAGTGAACTGCCGAGCCGTCGAACACGAGAAGGGCCGATCGCCCCGGACGGACCCGGGACCAACGACCCCTTGCGGATGTGACGGACGTTACGGAACGGTTCTCGGCCGCCGTGGTACGAATCCGGACACTTGGCCAGGAACGGGCGCGGGAACGGGACCGGACGCCGCGTCGGACGGCGGGCCGGCACCGGACCGGGGGGGGGCGACCCCGGGCACGCGAACGGCGCAGTGGCGCCCCGCGCCCTGGCGCTCTCCTACCACCAGGACCCGGGGCACCGCCGTCAGGCTCCCGCCTGGCGTGCCTCCCGGCGCTCCAGCCGCCGCTGCCGGCCCTGGCGCAGCGGCTGGTCGGGCAGCCACCCGAAGGTGAGACAGGACCCGACCACCCCGAGCATCATCCCGACCACGAAGCCACCCAGGTTGGAGGTGAGCCAGGTGCCGAGCGACGCCAGCACGGCGACGAAGGAGTAGAACAGCCGCTGAGCCGGGTTGAACAGGATCAGCAGGCCGCACAGCACCATCACCGCCGGCACCAGGTACCCGGCCAGCCCTTCCATCCCGATGTGCAGGATGACGGGCAGCGGGGCCTTCAGGGTGAACAGGACCTCGGCACCGCCGAGCGTCACCAGCAGTCCGCCCCAGAACGGTCGTCTGCCCCGCCAGTCGCGTTTGACCGGGCGTGCGGCAGGACCGGCGTCGGGGGCGGCGACGGCCTGAGCGGCGGGCGCGGCCGCCGTCCCCTCGGCTGCCACCCCCTCGGCCCGGGCCGCGGTGCCCTCGCCGGCGTCGGCCGGCTCCGGTACGGACTCCGCCATGTCAGCAGCCCGTGGAGCTGAAGCTCAGCCGCAGGTTCGGCAGTTTGAACCCGACGGCGGTGCTCGCGTAGTTGTGCTGGTTCAGGTTGGTCAGCGTGACGTGGTCGGCCTGCTGGCCGAACACGCCGGGGTTGCCCTTGCCGACCGGTCCGGCCTTGGTGTACGTGCTGGCGTCGCCGCCGATCTCGATGTTCTTGAACTCCGCGTTGCCGGACAGCAGGTCGGAGTCGGTGGTGAGGTCGGTGGCGGAGACGGGGGTGCCCTTGTCGCCCGCGCGGATCAGCAGGTTGACGCCGCCGAGGTCGACGCTCTGGCAGAGGTTGGTGATCTCCGCCTTCTTGATCGCCGACACCGCGACCAGCACCTGCCCGCCGGTGGAGCCGGCGTTGGGGCTGTCGGGGATCATCGAGTCCAGCGCGCCGAACTGCGCGAAGCCCTCGCCGTCCAGCTTGTCGGCGGTGATGGTGAACGGCATTCCGGAGATGGAGAACTGGGCGGCGAGCACGCCCTGGGCGGTGAGCGCCATCAGGACGCCCCCGGCCGCGACGGCCGGAACGGCCATCAGGGCGGTTCGCTTCAGCCGGACCCGGCCCCTTCTCGGCCCGCTCGGCGTCTGCGGGGTCTCGGCCGCCGTGGCGGCGTCCTCGGACATGGCCATGTGTGCTCCCTAGGGATGGAAATGGGTGTGCAGGCACTTGGCACGTTGTCCTGGCGCGGACAGCGTTCCCCGGCGCGACCGGACCGCCGGCCCCTCGGCAGCGGGGCGGGCCCGGTCGGCGCGCGGTAAGTAACTGGGAAGCTACTGCCCGGTATTGGCCGGGTCAATACAGGTGCGCGAAGGTTTCTTCACCAATCCGCGACACGTCGAGGCCAGTCCCGCACCCCCAGCCGCTCGGCCGCCTCCGCCGGTCCGAGGAACGGCGACAGGCAGAACATGCTCAACACCGGCAACAGATCGAGAAGTTGATCAGTCCTTCCGGAGTCGATCCACCGGTAGACCGCGCTGTAGACGCCACCCACCACGGCATCCACCAGATCCTTCGACTCGACCCCGCCCGGAAGTTGGGGAACCTCGGCGAAGAACGCGCGGAACCTGGTGAGCAGTTGGGCCCGCTCCCGCCGACCGGCCGGGCCCACGGCCTCGATCTCGATCACCGCCATGGTGGCGAACGCCGGCGTTCCCGCCAGCAGTTGAAGCATCACGCCGAGCGCCTTGCGGATCCCCCGGCACCAGTCGGATTCGGCCGTGAAGGCCTCCGCCATCCGCCGGATCACCACACCGGTGCCGTACCGGTGCGCGGCCAGGAAGGCGTCCTCCTTGCCGCTGAACAGCTCGTAGAAGACCGGCCTGGTCACGCCCGCCGCACGGCAGATGTCGCTCACCGTGGCGTGCTGGTAGCCGCGTTCGGCGACGGTCCGCACCAGCCCGTCCAGCAGCCGCTCGCGCTGGGTCGCGGCGACCACCCCGGCGGGCAGCCGGCGCGGCCCGGGTTTGATCGAGCGGGCCGGATCGCGGCCGGTCCGGGCACCCGGCAGCAGCGCCACGTCGGCTCCACGGAGGTGTTTCCGATCCATCACCAACTCCTGTGTCCTGTATTGACATTGACGGAACACCGGGTTTACAACACTGACAGGTTTCCAACCGGTGGGCCAGCACACGTCCACCGGTCGGACCTCCGGGGGCTCCGACGGTCCTGGGCGTTCGCCCAGGCCACCGGACCGCAGCGGAGGCGGGACCGCGACGGAGGCAGCCGTCGACGTGCCGCCACGGCACCGCACGTCCCCGACCGAACGGCGCGGTGCCGCGGAGTTCCACGCCGCCGTCCGTCCGCGAGGCCGAACCACCGCACCACCGCACCACCGCAAGGCCGCACCGCCGTACCGCACGGACGGGCCCGTGGCGCCGGGCCCGCCCGCCCCTCGGCGTGAGCCGGGGCGACCGGTACGCCCTCCTCCGGTACGAAGCCCCCGGTACGACCCGCACCTCCCCCGACGTGCACACCACCACACCCGCACGCGGGGGCTCCCCCACCCGTCCGCTGGACGGAGAGAGGCACCCTCATGCGCATCAGCCGCACCCTCGCCACCGCCGCCCTCGCCTCGCTCGCCCTCACCGGCGCCGCCGTGGCCCCCGCCCAGGCCGCCGGCTCGGCGGTCCTGACCACCGGCAGCCCGACCGGCCCGGCCGTCGCCGTCGGCGACGTGCTCTCCGCCAACCTGGTCCCCGGCACCTACGCGACCTTCTACAACAGCGCCACCGGGACGAGTGGCGTCAAGTGTGCCACCTCCTCCTTCTCGGCCACCGTCACCTCCAACCCGGCCGCCCCGGGCAGCGCCACCGAGCAGCTCAACACCCAGACCTTCGGCTCCTGCACCTCCAACGTCGTGGGCGTCACGGGCGTCAAGAGCATCACCGTCAACAACCTGCCGTGGGTCAACACGGTCAGCGACGCCCCCGGCAACCCGGTCGCGCTCACCCCCGGCACCTCCGGCGCGCTGGGCACCACGGTGGTGCTCAACACCATCCTGGGCAGCGTCAACTGCGTCTACCAGAACACCACCGGGATCAACGGCACCACCTCGAACACCGGCAACACCATCGGCTTCTCCGCCCAGCCGTTCAGCCTGATCTCCGGCTCCGGCCTGTGCTTCTCGACCGGGTACTTCAGCGCCACCTACGGCCAGGTCATCGACGTCACCGCGCCCGGCCAGCCGGTCCTCTTCGTCAACTGACACCAGGGCCCGACCGGCCCGTCATGACGACGGCGGCGTACGGCGCCCTCACCGGACCGTACGCCGCCGCACCGCACCCGACGCCACCGCGCCCGACACCGCCGCACCCCGCGCGACCGCACTCCCGAGACAGCGAAGTGACCGGCCGGTAGGGTGGCGCCGCACGGAGACGGCGAACCGGAACGGGGCGGGTTGATGAGCGGCGACGGACACGGCACGGGCTTCTTCACCTCGGTGGCGGACGCCGCCGAACGACTGGCCGCCACCGGCTACCTGGCCTCCCCCGCCGTGGCCACCACCGTCTTCCTCGCCGACCGGCTCGGCAAGCCCCTGCTGGTCGAGGGCCCCGCCGGGGTCGGCAAGACCGAACTCGCCAAGGCCGTCGCCGAGATCGGCCACGCCCGGCTGGTCCGGCTCCAGTGCTACGAGGGCATCGACGAGGCCCGCGCGCTCTACGAGTGGAACCACGCCAAGCAGCTGCTGCGGATCACCGCCGGCCGCGAGGAGGGCTGGCAGGAGGCCCGCACCGACATCTTCGGCGAGGAGTTCCTGCTCACCCGCCCGCTGCTCACCGCGATCCGCGGCGAGGAGCCGACGGTGCTGCTGATCGACGAGATGGACAAGGCCGACGTCGAGGTGGAGGCGCTGCTGCTGGAGGTGCTCAGCGACTTCCAGGTCACCGTGCCCGAGCTGGGCACCATCACCGCGAGCCGGCGCCCCTTCGTGCTGCTCACCTCGAACGCCACCCGCGAGCTCTCCGAGGCACTGCGCCGCCGCTGCCTCTTCCTCCACCTCGACTACCCCGAGGCCGAGTTGGAGCGCCGGATCGTCCGGCTCAAGGTGCCCGGCCTGGACGCGACGCTGGCCGAGTCGCTGGTCCGGATCGTCGGCGCGCTGCGCGCGATGGAGCTGCGCAAGGCGCCGTCCGTCGCCGAGACCATCGACTGGGCCCGCACCCTGCTGGCGCTCGGCGCCGACACCCTGGACGAGACCGTCGTCCGGGACACCCTCGGGGTGATCCTCAAGCACCAGGACGACGTCCGCAAGGCCGCGCAGAAACTCACCCTCGCGTGACCACCCCGGCCCCGGCGGACACCGCCGCCCGCCTCACCGGCCTGGTCCGCGCCCTGCGCGGGCACGGCCTGCCGATCGGCCCGGCCGAGACCGTGGACGCCGCCGCCGTGCTGGACGTCCTCGGCTTCGCCGACCGCGAGCAGGTGCGGGCCGGCCTGGCCGCCGCCCTGCTGCGCTCCGAAAGCCGGCGGACGGTGTTCGACGCCGCCTTCGACCTGTTCTTCCCGCTCGGCGTCGGCACCCCCGAGGCCCTCCGGGCCGACCCGCCGCCCGCCCCCGACGGCCCCGAACCGCCCCGCTTCGGCCGCCCCGATCCGCTGCGCGACCGGCTGCGCGAGCGCCTCGCCGCCGCGCTGGCCGCCGACGACCGCGCCGCCCAGGCCCGGCTGGCCGGCGAGGTGGTGGAGGCCTTCGGCCGCTACGGCGCCGGCTCCTCGCCCGGCTCCGACGGCTGGTCCGCCCAGCAGGCGCTCGGCCGGCTCTCCCCCGAGACGCTGCTCGCCCGCGTCCTCGCCGCCCTGCGCGCGGCCGACCCAGGCGCGGCCGACCCGGGCGCGGTCGACCCGGGCGCGGTCGACGTCTCCGACCGGGTGCTCGCCGACGAGATCCGCCGCCGCATCCGGGACTTCCGCGCCATGACCGCCGGCGAGGCCCGCCGCCGGGTCGCCGAACTGCGCGGCCCCGAACGGATCGTCGAACGCGCCGTCGCCCCCACCGCCGACCTGGTCGACTTCCTCTACGCCGGCCGCACCCAGCTCGCCGAACTGCGCCGCACCGTCCACCCGTTGGCCCGCAAGCTCGCCACCCGGCTGGCCGCCCGGCGCCGCCGCGCCGCCCGCGGCGAGATCGACCTGCGCCGCACCCTGCGCCGCTCGCTGGCCACCGGCGGGGTGCCGCTGCGCCCCGCGTACCGGCTGCGCCGCCCGGCCCGCCCGGAGCTGGTGCTGCTGTGCGACGTCTCCGGCTCGGTGGCGGGCTTCGCCGACTTCACCATGCTGCTGGTCCAGGCGATGAGCGAACAGTTCGGCAAGGTCCGGGTGTTCGCCTTCGTCAACCGCACCGCCGAGGTGACCGGCCTGCTCCGCGGCGGCGACGATCCGGCCGCGCTGGCCGCCCGGATCCTCACCGAGGCCAGGGTGACGGGCTACCACGGCAACAGCGACTACGGCTCCGCGCTCGGCGAGTTCGCCGAACGCCACCTGGACGCCGTCGGCCCGCGCACCTGCGTCCTGGTCCTCGGCGACGCCCGGAACAACCACCGCGACCCCAACCTGGACGCGCTGCGCCGGATCGACGCCCGGGCCCGCCGGGTGTTCTGGCTCAACCCCGAACAGCCCTCGCTCTGGCCGACCGGCGACTCCGCCGCGCTCGCCTACGCGGGCGTCGTGGAGATGCACTCCTGCCGCAACGCCCGCCGCCTGGGCGAACTGATCGCCCGGCTGCTGCCCGTGTAGCCGGCCGGCCCCCGGGCGGGAGCCGGCCGGAACGGGCGGGCCGACGGGCCTACTTGTCCAGGTGCGCCAGGAAGTCCAGCAGCGCCTCGGTCACCTCGGCCGGGCGCTCCTGCTGCGTCCAGTGCCCCGTCTCCGGGAGCCGGACCTGCCGGTGCAGCCTGGGTGTCAGGTTCGTCAGCAGCCACTCCACCGTCTCCGGCGCGATCATCGCGTTCACCAGGTCGCGCTCGCCGACCACGTACAGCGCGGGCACGTCGATCCGCACGCCCGTGAACGGCGCCATCAGCTCGGCGTTCCGGTCGATGTTGCGGTACCAGTTGAGGCCCCCGGTGAAGGCGTGCTCCCCGTGCCGGGCGTAGTCGGCGGCGAAGACGTCGAGGTCCGCGTCGGTGAGCCAGTCCGGCAGGCGCTCCGGCTCCGGGACGGTGTCCAGCAGCGTCCTCCCCTCGGGGACGACCCACGGCCGCGGCTCCCCCTCGGGCCGGAGGCCGCAGAGGATCCGGCGCAGGCTGGACTTGACGTCGGCCGCCAGCTCGGCGTCGGCGCGGCCCGGCTCCTGGAAGTAGATCTGGTAGAAGCCCTCGCCGAAGGTCTCCCGGGCTCCCGACAGGGCGCTGGGGCCGGCCGGCAGCGGCGGCACGCTCAGCCCGGCCACCCCGCGCACCAGGTCCGGCCGCAGCGCCGCCAGGCCCCAGGCCGGCGGCGCGCCCCAGTCGTGCCCGACCACGACCGCCGGGCCCCCGCCCAGCGCGCCGATCAGCGCGGTGATGTCGCCCATCAGGTGCAGCAGGGTGTACGCGTCGGTCCGCTCGGGCTGCTCGCTGCGGGCGTACCCGCGCTGGTCCGGCGCGACCACCCGGTAGCCGGCCTCGGCGAGCGGCGCGAACTGGTGGCGCCAGGAGTACCAGCTCTCCGGGAAGCCGTGCAGCAGCAGGACCAGCGGCCCCTCGCCCTGCTCCGCGTAGTGCAGCCGTACGCCGTTGACCTCGACCTCGTGGTGCTTGATCGCGTCGTTCAACTCGCCACTCCCCATCCGTTCGGATACGTCCACTTCCGACCCTGCCCACCCGGCCGCCCCCGGAACCCCACCGCCCACCACGCCCGGAGCCCCATCGCTCGCCGTCTCCGGCGGAACGGCCGAGGCCGCCCCGGAGTTCCGGGACGGCCTCGGTGACAAGCGAATTGACTGATCGTCAGTTCACCGTGTAGCTGTACGGGATCGCCGCGAGCACCGAACCGGTGGTGTTCAGGGCGTTGTTGGCGGTGGCCACGCCGGTCGGGCCGGACACCAGGTACAGCACGCCCTTGACGGTGCTGCCCTTCGGGCCGGTCGGGGTCAGCGTCACCCGGAACGAGCCGGTGGCGCCGGGGGCGACGGTCACCGGGGTGGCGGCCGCGGCCGAGGCGTTCACCGAGGCGGCGTACGGGTCACCGGTGCTGGAGGTCAGCGCCGGGTCGAAGGCCTGGGTGTGCGCGGTGGCCGTGATGGTGGAGGTGCCGGCCGGCGCGCCCGCGTTGGTGAACGGGCCGATCTGCTGGACGAAGGTGCTCCAGATGCCGGGCACGATCGGCTGCTCGGCGGTGCCGCTGTCGGTGGCGACCGAGACGGTCGAACCGCTCTGGGCCTTCGTCAGGTCGCCGAACAGGTCCGGCGAGCCGGCGGTGCCGCTCATCTCGATCTGGGCCGGCGTCGAGGACGCCGCCACGGCCTTGAGGCGGTCGGTGCCCGGCGGCACCAGGAAGGACGGCACCGTGGAGCTGAGGCTCAGCGGCAGGGTGACGGTCGCCGAGGCACCCTGCGGCACCAGCGGCAGGTCGACCCGGCGGTCCAGCCGGCCGTCGGCCGCGATCCGCTGGGTGGCGACGGTGTTGTTGGTGTAGTTCACCTGGACGGTGACCGGCTTGCCGGCCGCCAGCCTGGTGCGCGCGTCGTTCGGCAGCCCGGCCGCGGTGGCCTGGTTCTGGTTGAACGCCACGGTGCCGGTGAAGTCCTGGGAGAGCTCCTGGCCGCTGACCGGGCCGAGCACGTTCAGGACGAACCGCCAGCGGCCCGCCGCCGGGTCGACGGCGGTGGCGGAGACGCCGTCACCGGTGCCGGTCAGGTTGCCCTGGGCGTCGAACAGCCCGTTGCCCTCGATGTCGACCGGAGTGCCGTTGGGGCTGATCAGCGCGCCCTGCAGGAGCAGCTTCGCGTCCTTGGCGACGGTCAGGCCGACCCGCAGGTCCTTCTGGCCCTTCGGGACGTCGAAGGCGTACGAGAAGCTCTGCGTCGGCGAGACGTTGCGGGCGTTGCCACCGGTGACGGTGCCCGTGAAGGTGCCCTTGCCGTTGCTCACCGGGACGAGGCTGCGCAGCGTCACCGGGACGCTGGTGGTGTTGCCGTCGGAGCCGGAGACCACGACGGCCTCGCTGGAGTCGCCGCTGGTGGCCGGGGTGGTGAGCTGGACCTTGAGGGTCTTGGTCTGGCCCGGCTTCAGGTCGGTGGTGCTCGGGCTCACGGCGCCGGCCGGCACCGCGCGCTGGGTGGCGGTGCCGAACTGGACGGCACCGGTGTAACCGGCCTTGCCCGCCGGGGTGTAGAGGACCGCGGTCCACTCGCCGGCCACCGGGCGCGGGACGTCCACCAGGCCGAAGTTCGCCGGGGTGGCGCCGCCCTGCGGACGGGTGTTGGTCTCGAAGCGGCCCGACGGGTTGAGCAGCGTCAGGCGGACCACCGGCCCGTTGGAGACCGGGTTGGGCGCGCCCTGCCAGGCGATCGAGGCCGCGAGGCGGTCGGCGCCGGCCGGGACGGTGAACTTGACCTGCTTCTGCACCCAGTCCGCGCCGTTGGTCGCGTACTTGAAGGTGTCCGTCGAGGCCGAGTCCAGCTGGACGGTCTGCTGGTTCGCCGACTGCGGGGCGAAGCTGCGGGTCGAGGCGCTCACCGTCCGGGTGCTGTCACTGGTGTTGGTGACGGACACGTCGGCGGTGTGGGTCGAACCGGGCGCGCCGGCGATGTCGACCTGGCCGGTGTTGACCACGACGGTCTTCGCGCCGGGGGTGCCGTCCCCGTCGTCGTAGCCGCGGGCGGCCTCGACGGCGGCGCGGACGTTCAGCAGGCCCGCGCCCTGCTCCTCGGCCGGGACGCCGAGGTCGGTGGCGGTGCCGGTGAGGAACTTCTTCACCAGCGCCGGGGCGGGCGAGTCGCCGCCGTGGGTGTCGCGGTAGGCCTGGATGACCAGGGCCGCGGCACCGGTGACGAACGGGGCCGACTGGCTGGTGCCGCCGAACGGCTGGATCGGCGAGGGCTGGCCGTTGTAGCCGGTGCACTCGGTGTACTTGACCGGGTCCGGCGTGCAGACCGACCAGTCCGACTCGCCCGGGGCGACCAGGTCGACGGTCCGGCCGGCCTGGGTGAAGCCGCCCGAGGAGAGCGCGGAGATCCGGTTGTCGCTCCAGGTCCGGTTGGAGAACTGGGAGGCCGCGTAACCGGTCTGCTGGTAGTTCTGGTTGTCGGTGGAGGCGCCGACCGCGATCACGTACGGGTCGGTGGCCGGGGTGCCGACGGTGCCGCTGATGCCGGCGTCGCCGCTGGAGACGGCCACGGTGACACCGGCCTTGACGGCCTGCTCGTTGAAGAGCGAGATGGTGTCGTGCGCGCCGCTGTCCGGGGTGACGTTGCCGCCGAAGGACTCGTTCAGGACGTCCACGTGGGCGACCCGCACCGCGTAGTCGATCGACTGGAGGATCGAGGAGTTGGACATCATCTCGCCGCCGGCCTTCAGCGCGACCAGGTCGGCGTCCGGGGCGAGGCCGCGGATGCGGATGTTGCAGCCGGCCGGGAGCGGGTGCGAGGCGTTGACGAACTTCGAGACGTCGTACACCTGGCGGCCCTGGGAGATGACCGCCGAGGCGTCGCCGAAGGCCTCCGCCGCGCCGCTCGGCGCGTCCCAGCCGTCGCCCGCGAAGTCCTGGTAGTCGACCACGGCGTGGGAGCCGTCGGCCCGGATGAAGTCCGGGTTGTTCGGGTCGAGCGCGTCGGCGATGTAGGCGACCTTGACGCCCTTGCCGGTGGCCAGGTCCTCCACGCCGGGCTTGCCGTTGCCGGTGACGGCCCGGGTCGAGTAGAGGCCCTCCGGCTCCAGCAGCGGCTTGCCCGGGTCGGAGGGGCAGACCGTGTTGGTCGCGTTCTCCTCGGCACCCTGACCGTTGCTGCCCGAAACGGCCTGCGGAGCGGTGGCGTTCCGGGGCGCCTTGGCCCCGGCGGCGGCGTCCTTGGCCGCCTTCGTCTTGCCGGCAGCCGGCGGGGCGACCTGGACCTGGGTGTCCGCCACCACGGCGGAGACGGCCGGGTCCGCCTGGAGCTGGGCGCGCAGCGCGGGGCTGACCTTGGCCGAGAAGGCGTTGCCGACCACGAACGTCTTGACATCCGTACCGCCGGCCGCCTTGACCTTGTCCAGCAGCGGCGCCTGCGCGGCGGCGGCCTTCTGCTGCCGGGCGCCCAGGTGGCCGTGGTCGGCCGGGGCGTCCGCGATCTGGTCCCTGAGGATCACGATCACCGGTACCGGGGTCCCGTCCGCGGGCGCCGCCTGGGCGTTCCGCGGTTCGGGGGCCGGAGCCGCGGTGGCCATGGTTCCCAGGCTCAGGACCATGGACGCGGCGGTGACCGTGACGGCGGCTGCTAGCTGGGTTTTCCGCCAGCCGATCATGTAAATCCTCTCGTCAAATGAAAGAGCTGACGCATTCCAACGCACCTGAGAGGATCACGACAAGAGGGTAAATCCCCATCAGAAAGTAAAGTTGACCATCAATCAGTAAAATTCGCGGAGGATATCGGGCCGAATCGGCATCTTTCAGCCGATCGGCCCTGATCGGATCCGGCCGGTCAACCGGCCGGACGGCTGGACCGCTGGACGGCCGGTCGGACGGACGGCTGGAACGTCGAGGAGCCCGGGTCAGTACCCGGCCGACCGCTCCCGGGCGTCCGCCAGGTCCTCGGCGGTCGGCGCGTCGTCCTGGGTCAGCCGGTGGCGCCAGTACCCGGTGAAGTCGATGCTCGCCTTCGACACCCCCTGCTCCTCGACCAGGTACCGCCGGATCGCCCGGACCGCCCCCGCCTCCCCGGCCAGCCAGACGAAGGGCTCCCCGCCCGGCAAGGCGGCGTCCCGAAACACCTCGGCCAGCAGCGCGCCCGGGGCGGCGCCGTCGCGGTGTAGCCACTCCACCGCCAACTCGGCGCGGCTCTCCAGCTCCTGACGCTCCGCCCGGTCGGTGACCTCGATCCACAGGTACGCCCGCACCCCCTCGGGCAGCGCCCCGACCAGCGTCGCGATCGCCGGCAGCGCGGTCTCGTCGCCGGCCAGCAGCACCCAGTCGGCGGCGGCCGCGGCCTCGGCGAACGGCACCGACGGACCGTACAGCGCGGAGGGGCCGACCATGCCGAGCCGGTCCCCGGGCTCGGCCCGCAGCGCCCAGGCGGCGGCCGGGCCGGTGTCGCCGTGCAGCACGAAGTCGATCTCGACCAGCCGGGTGCCGGGCCGCCGGCGGCGCAGCGTGAAGCCGCGCAGCAGCGGGCGCTCGGCCTCGGGGATCGCCAGGTAGGCCTGGTACCAGCCCATCGGGTCGTCCTGCCGGGCGGGCAGCACCGGCTCGCGCTGCCCGGGGCGCGGGAAGCAGAGCTTGACCTGCTGGTCGGGCGCTCCGCCGACGGTGTCGGGCAGTTCCTCGGCGGCGAAGGTGATCCGGGCGGTGCGCGGCGTGATCCGGCGGACCTCGACGACCTCGGCGAAGGTGACGGGCAGTGTCATCGCGAAACCCCTTCGATTGGTAACCTTACGGCATAAAGAGTTGCCGTGGCGGCGATACTTTACGCCATAAGGAGATGTCGGATGACCGTCTATGCCGGGCAGGGCGACGCCCAGCGCTCACTGGCCCTGCTCTGGGGCGCGCCCGAGGAGCCCCGCGCCGGGCGCAGCGGCCCCAGGCCGGGCCTGACGGTGGACGCCATCGTGTCGGCCGCGATCGCGGTGGCCGACGCCCAGGGCATGGCCGCGCTGTCGATGCGCGCCGTCGGCGAGCGGCTCGGCCGCACCGCGATGGCGCTCTACACATACGTGCCCGGCAAGGCCGAACTGCTCGACCTGATGCACGACCGGGCGCTCGCCGAACTCCCCACCGGGCAGCCGGCGGTGGGCGGCTGGCGGGAGGCCGTCACCGCCTGGGCCGAGGAGCTGTACGCCTGCTACCTGCGCCACCCCTGGGTGCTCCAGGTCTCGCAGGCCCGCCCGGTCCTCGGCCCGGCCGAACTCGCCGCGATGGAGGCGCTGTTGGGGGCTCTGCGACCGGCCGCCCTGCCGCCGCCGCGGCTGCGCGGGGCCGTCTCGGCGCTCTGGCAGTTCATCCGCGGGCTGGCCGCCGCCACCGCCGACGCGCGCGGCGCGGCGGCCGCGACCGGCGTCACCGACGAGGACTGGTGGTCCGCCCGCGGCACCCGACTGGCCGAGCTGGCACCGGACTTCGCGGAGCGCTTCCCGCTGCTCACCGCCCTCCAGAGCACCGGCGGAGGCAGCCCGGAGGACGGCCACCGGGAGGCCTTCCGCAGCGGGCTCGCCGTCCTGCTGGACGGCATCGCGGCGGCGGACCCTTCGGAGGGGGAGCCTTCGGAGAGGGAGTCTTCGGCGGCGGCGGGCACTCCCTAGCCCCGGCGGGCCGCCGGGATCGCCAGCAGGACGCCGAGCGCCGTCATGACGGCGTACCCGGCGGTCTCGTGCCCCTCCGGCACCAGGAACCGGACGAACCCGAACAGCCGGAAGCCGCCGATCCAGCCGGACACCAGTCCGGAGGCGCCGCCGACGATCAACACGAAACCGAGGTAGCCGAGCAGGGTCTTCATGCTTCCGAGCGTAGGAAGCCGCCCCGGGCCGGACATCCGACTTTCGGTGCGGACCGGCGTCACCAAAGTCGTCCGCTCCCCGGGCGGCTCCGGACGGAGCAGCAGGCCCGGCGCCCCGGCGGCGGCCCGGGTACGTTCGCCGTGTGCTCCCCACCTACGCGGCGCAGAAGAAACCTTCCGTCACCAGAGCCGCGGCCGGCGCCGCCGCCTCCGCCCTGGTACTCGCCGTGGCCGCCCCGGCGGCCCTCGCCCAGGACTCCGTCACCCCCGTCGGCGGGGAGCGGCTCGGCCGCCCGGCCGTCCAGGTCGCGCCGCTGTCCGGGGCGCCCGCGCTGCCGGCCGAGCTGACCGGCCGCTCCTGGCTGATCGCCGACGCCGCCACCGGCGAGGTGCTGGCCGCCCGCGACGCCCACCTGCCGCTGCCCCCGGCCAGCACCCTCAAGATGCTGTTCGCGGACACCGTGCTGCCCAAGTTCGACCGCTCGCTGGAGCACAAGGTCACCCCGGCCGAGCTGGCCAGCCTCGGCGCCGGCAGCAGCCTGGTCGGCGTCAAGGAGGACCTGCCCTACCGGGTCGAGGACCTCTGGCGGGGCGTCTTCCTCAGCTCCGGCAACGACGCCGTCCACGTCCTCGCCCACATGAACGGCGGCCTCCAGCGGACCGTCAGCGAGATGCAGGACCGCGCCCGGACGCTCCAGGCCCGCGACACCAAGGTCGTCTCCCCCGACGGCTACGACATGGACGGCCAGGTCTCCTCCGCCTACGACCTCACCCTGTTCGCCCGGGCCGGGCTGCGCAACGCCGACTTCCGCGCCTACTGCTCCACCCGCACCGCGCGCTTCCCCGGCGGGATGGACAGGACCACCGGCCGGCGCACCAGCTTCGACATCGCCAACACCGACCGGCTGCTCGGCAAGTACCCGGGCCTGATCGGCGTCAAGAACGGCTACACCACCAACGCGGGCGCCACCTTCACCGGCGCCGCCGAGCGCGACGGCCGCACCCTGCTGGTGACGGTCATGCACCCCGAGGCCCAGGGCACCGTCTACGACGAGGCCGCCAGCCTGCTCGACTGGGGCTTCGCCGCCGCCGGGAAGGTCCAGCCGGTCGGCAAGCTGGTCGAGGACACCGCCGCGCCCTCCCCCGCCGCCGAGGCCCAGACCGAACCGGAGGCCGCCGACCAGCTGCCGCCGTGGTCCCGCCCGCCGGTCGGCGGCTCCGGCTCCGGCCTCGCCGCCGCCCTCTGGACGGCCGCCGCGCTCGGCACCGGCCTGGCCGTCTGGGCCACCGCCCGGATCACCGCCCGCCGCCGTGCCGTACCCGCCGGCCCGGAGCCGGCGTACCCCGGGGGCGGCACCACCGCCGTCGGGGGCGCCACCGGGATCGGTGGCCGCGGCCACCGCCGGCTGACCCGCCGCACCCGCGCCCTGCTGCGCACCACCCGTGCGGCCCGTACCGCCCGGCCGCCGCGCTGAGCGCCGTGCCCGACACGCCCTAGACTTCCGGCCATGACCACGCCCGACCCCTCCGCCGCCGACCGGCTCGCCCGGATCGTCCAGCTCTCCTCGGGGAGCTACCTGCTCGTCACCACCTACAAGAAGGACGGCACCGCCGTGCCGACCCCGGTGTGGGTGGTGCGCGACGGGGAGGCGCTCGGCGTCTGGACCGTCGCGGACTCCTGGAAGGTCAAGCGGATCCGCAACCGCGCGGACGTGCTGGTCGGCCCGTGCGACGTCAAGGGCAGGCCGACCGGCGAGCAGTACCCCGCCACCGCCGAGATCCTCGGCCCCGAGCGCACCGCCGCCTACCGCACCCTGCTGCGTCAGAAGTACGGTCTGCTCGGTGTGCTCACCCTGCTCGGCAGTCGGCTGCGGCGCGGTGAGCGCGGCACCGTCGGCATCCGGATCACCCTGACGGACTGACCGGCGGGCACCTCCCCGGGCGGTCCACCGGACCGGGTGGCCGGGTGAGCGGGTGACCGGGTGACCGGGTGACCGGGTGACCGGGTGACCGGGTGACCGGCCCCGGGTGGCAGGCTTGACGGCCATGGAACAGAACGAGGCGGCGCCGCTCCCCCTGCTGGTGGTGGACGGCGCGAACGTGGTCGGCTCCGTCCCGGACGGCTGGTGGCGGAACCGGCGCGGCGCCGCCGAGCGGCTGCGGGACGCACTGGTCGCCGTCGCCGAGCGGGGCGTGCCCGACCGGCCGGGACCGCTGGAGGTGGTCCTGGTGCTGGAGGGCGCGGCCCGGGGCGTCGCCGGGGTGCCCGGGGTGCGGGTGGCCGAGGCGGACGGCAGCGGGGACGACCGGATCGTGGAACTCGTCCGGGCGGCCCGCACCGAGGCCCCGGACCGCCCCTGCCTGGTGGTCACCGCCGACCGCGAACTGCGCGCCCGGGTCGGCGCGTTGGGCGCCGGGGTGACCAGACCGCGCAGCGTGCGCCCTTAGGCCCTGTCCGGCCGGTCTTGCCGGGCCCGCCAGGATCGACCGGACAAGGACCCCTGGCTCCCCTGGGTGAACACCAGCGAGGCGTTGTGGCCGCCGAAGCCGAAGGAGTTGGTGAGCGCGGCCGGGACGGCGCCGTGGCGCGGCCGGCCGGCGACCACGTCGAGGCCGATCGCCGGGTCGAGCCGGTCGAGGTTGGCGGTCGCGGGGACGACGCCGTCCCGGACGGCGAGGACGGTCGCGATCGCGCCCATGGCACCGGCCGCGCCGAACAGGTGCCCGGTCATCGACTTGGTGGCGGTGACGGCCGGGTGCGGGCCGACGGCCGCCCGGACCGACTCGGCCTCGGTGAGGTCCCCCGTGGGGGTGGACGTCGCGTGGGCGTGCACGAGCCGGATGTCGCCCGGCCCGAGGCCGGCCTCGGCCAGGGCCCGGCGCATGGCGCGGATCTGCCCGTCCGGATGGGCGGCGGTGATGTGGTGGGCGTCGGAGGTGACGCCCGCGCCGGCCAGCACGGCGTGCACCCGGGCGCGGCGCGCGGCGGCGAACCCGGCCCGCTCCAGGACCACCAGGGCGGCGCCTTCGCCGATGACGAACCCGTCCCGGTCGACGTCGAAGGGCCGGGACGCCCGCTGCGGCGCGTCGTTGCGGGTGGAGTGCGCCTTGGCCTGGGCGAATCCGGCCAGCGGGAGCGGGTGGATGCACGCCTCGGACCCGCCGGCGACGACCACGTCGGCACGGCCCAGCCGGATCAGGTCCAGGCCCATCGCGATCGCCTCGGCGCCGGACGCGCAGGCGCTGACCGGGGTGTGGGCACCGCCGCGCGCGCCGAGCTCGATGCTCACCCAGGCCGCCGGCCCGTTCGCCATCAGCATCGGGATGGTGTGCGGGGAGACCTTGCGGACCCCCGAGGCCTCCAGGACGTCGTGCTGCCCGAGCATGGTGAGTGCTCCGCCCGTGCCGGTGCCGATGACCACGGCCAGCCGCTCCGGCTCGACCTCGGGCCGCCCCGCGTCGGCCCAGGCCTCGCGGGCGGCGATCAGCGCGATCTGCTCGCACCGGTCCAGCCGGCGGGCCTTCACCCGGTCGAGCACCTCGCCCGGTTCGACCCGCAGCCGGCCGGCGATCCGCACCGGCAGTGCGGCCGCCCACTCCTCCTCGATCGCGCGGATGCCGGACTCCCCGGCCAGCAGCCCGGCCCAGGTCGAGGGGACGTCCCCGCCGAGCGGCGTGGTGGCTCCCATCCCGGTCACCACTGCGTTCATCTGACAGTCCTCCTTTTGTTGGCAGAGCACAGCTCCCGCACCGGAACCGGGCGGGAGGTGCTCGCGGCATCTGCCACCCTGCCAGGGGATTTGACCGACGGTAGGTACGACTCCCGACGGATTCCCCCGGGGACGGTTTGTAGGATTCCTCCGATGCGGTGCGGCGGCCCCGGTGCTGCTCCGCTCCGTACCCGGAGAACTTCCGGCCGTACGGGAACCATCGCGGCGCCGCGTCCGACTGCTGGGGCGTGAGTGCGAAGTCGCCGGGAGTCCGGCCGTTGAGTGTGCTGGCGGGGTTCGTCCTGCTGCTGGTGGTGGTGTTCGTGGTGGCCTACGCGGTGGGCCGTCAGGTGGGGCCGGTGGCGCCCGGGCTGCGGCCGGGCGGCGGGAGCGGCTCGTCGCCCGGGATGGTCGGGCACGACATGGGCGGGATGCGGTGAGCGCCGTCGCCGAGGCCGTGGTCGCCACGGACCTCGCGGTCGGCGGGATGACCTGCGCCGCCTGCGTGGGCCGCGTCGAGAAGCGGCTGTCGCGGATCGAGGGGGTGACGGCCGGGGTGAACCTGGCCACCGGGCGGGCCCGGGTGCTGCACCCGGCCGGGGTGCCGGTCACCGAGCTGGTGGCGGCCGTCGAACGGGCCGGCTACACCGCCGATCCGCTGCCCGCCGGGGCGCCGGTCACCGCGATGCCCGAGGAACCGGACGAACGGTGGCGCCTGCTGGTCACCGCCCTCCTGGCCGTCCCGGTGCTGGTGCTGTCGATGGTGCCCTCGGCCCAGTTCACCGCCTGGCAGTGGGTCTGCTTCGCGCTCGCCGTCCCGGTGGTGACCTGGGGGTCGGCCGGCTTCCACCGCCGGGCCTGGCAGGGGCTGCGGCACGCGGCGGCGACCATGGACACCCTGGTGAGCCTCGGCGTGCTGGCCTCCTACGGCTGGTCGGCGTACGCGCTGTTCTTCGGTGGGGCCGGCGATCCGGGCATGCGGATGCCGTTCTCGCTGACCGCCGACGGCGGCGGCGCGGCCGATGTGTACCTGGAGGCGGCGGTCGGCGTGCCGCTGTTCGTCCTGGCCGGGCGACTGCTGGAGGGCCGGGTGCGCCGGCGCAGCGGGTCGGCGCTGCGCGCGCTGGCGGAGCTGGGCGCCAAGCAGGTCTGCCTGCGTCTGCCGGACGGCGAGGAGCGCCTGGTGCCGGTCGAACTGCTGCTGCCCGGGCAGGAGTTCGTGGTCCGGCCGGGCGAGCGGGTGGCCACCGACGGGGTGGTGGTCGGCGGCGGTTCGGCGCTCGACCTGAGCCTGCTGACCGGGGAGAGCGTCCCCGTCGAGGTCGGCCCCGGCGCCCTGGTGGCGGGCGCCACGGTGAACGTCGGCGGCGCGCTGGTGGTCCGGGCCACGGCCGTCGGCGCGGACACCCAACTGGCCAGGATCACCGCGCTGGTGGCCGAGGCCCAGGCCGGCAAGGCCCGGGCGCAGCGGCTCGCGGACGCGGTGGCCGGGGTGTTCGTGCCCTGTGTGCTCGCGGTCGCGGCGAGCGTGCTGGGCTTCTGGCTGGGCGCGGGCGCGGCCCCCCAGGCGGCGGTGACGGCGGCGGTCGCGGTGCTGGTGGTGGCCTGCCCGTGCGCGCTCGGACTGGCCACGCCGACGGCGCTGCTGGCGGCCACCGGGCGCGGCGCGGAGCTGGGCGTCCTGGTGCGCGGCCCGGAGGTGCTGGAGAGCCTGCGCCGGGTGGACACCGTGGTGATGGACAAGACCGGGACGCTGACCACCGGCCGGATGGAACTGGCCGCCGTCACCACGGCCGACGGAGTCACCGAGGAGGAGGCGCTGCGGGCGGCGGGCGCCGTCGAGCACCGCTCCGAGCACCCGATCGGCCGGGCCGTCGCGGCGGCGGCCCGGGAGCGCTGCGGTCCGCTGCCGGCCGTCGACGGCTTCGCGGCCGCCACCGGGCTCGGAGTGTCCGGGACGGTCGGGGGCCGGGCCGTCCGGGTGGTGCGGCCGGACGACACCGTGCTGCCGCCCGGCCTCGCCGAGGCGGTCGACGCGGCCGCGAAGGCGGGCCGCACGGCCGTCGCGGTCGAACTGGACGGGCGGGCGGCGGCCGTGCTGGCGGTCGGCGACACGCTGCGCCAGGGCAGCTGGCGAGCCCTCCACCGGCTGCGCGGGCTGGGCCTGGAGACCGTCCTGCTGACCGGGGACGGCCCCGGAGCGGCCCGGGCGGTGGCCGCCGAGCTGGGCATCGAGCGGGTGCACGCCGGGGCCTCGCCCGAGGACAAGGCCGCGGTGGTGGCCGACCTGCGGGCCGCCGGGCGGACGGTCGCGGTGGTCGGCGACGGCGTCAACGACGCGGTGGCGCTGGCCTCGGCGGACCTCGGGGTGGCGCTGGCCTCCGGCAGCGACGCCGCGATCGGCGCGGCCGGGCTGACCCTGGTGCGCGGCGACATCGAGGCCGTGGTGGACGCGGTCCGGCTGGCCCGGCAGACCCTGGCCACCATCCGGGTCAACCTGCTGTGGGCCTTCGGCTACAACCTGGTGCTGATCCCGCTGGCGGCGGTCGGGCTGCTCAACCCGATGCTGGCGGCGGTCGCGATGTCGCTCAGCTCGCTGCTCGTGGTGGGCAACAGCCTGCGGCTGCGCACCTGGGAACCGGGCCGGGGCGGCTCCGCGCGACGGGGAGGACGGCGGTGAGGGCGGTGAAGGCGGTGAAGGCGGTCGAACGGCTCAAGGTGGCCGGCCCGCCGGTCGGCGCGGCGGTGCTCGCCCTGGTCCTGCTCACCGGCTGGACGGTGGTCGGCGGGGCCGGCCGCGCCCGCCCGGTCGAGGCCGGACCCGGCTGGGTGCTGCTGCCGGTCGCGGGGGCGTCGCCCGCCACGGCGGCGTTCTTCACGATCCGCAACCCGGGCGCCGTACCGGACGAACTGACCGGCGCTGTCTGGGAGTTCGGCGGCCGGATCACCCCGAAGCGGCATCTGCACCAGGGCGCGGCGGGCCGCTGGGAGGCGGCGGCGCTGCCGGTGCCGGGCGGCGGCGAGCTGCGGATGTCCCCGGAGGACGCCGACCTGATGATCGCCGACCCGCCACCGCTGCGGGCCGGCCAGTGGGTGGAGTTCACCCTCACCTTCCGCCACAGCCCGCCGCTGCGGCTCGACGCGCAGGTCCTGCCGGCGGCCGCACGGCCGCGCTGACCGCTCGCACCGCCGTACGGCGAGGAGGCCGGACCACCCGGGGGGGTGGTCCGGCCTCCTCGCGTTCGCGGGCGGCCGCTCAGGCCACCGGGCCGCGATCCCCGAGTGTCTCCTCGACGGAGCGGCGCGGGGTGGCCGCGCCGGGCGGGCCGTAGCCGGTGCGCAGCACCAGCTGGACGTGGCCCGGCCCGGCGGCCGGGTCGCGCAGCGCCCAGCGGGTGTCCGGCCACTCGATCGCCTGGTGCCAGATGGTGAGCCGGACGCCGTGCAGGGTGGCCAGCAGCCAGACCCGCTCCAGCGCCTGGCCGGTGCGCAGCCAGTCCAGCGGGCCGTCGCCGGGGGTGGTGAGGGTGCACAGCTGGGGCAGCGCCTCGAAGCGGCGGGAGGGCTGGGCGGGGCCCTGCGGCGGGTGGCCGGAGAACTCGCGCATCGGCACCCGGGCGTCGTGGTCCTGCGGGCCGAGCGCGGAGCGCGGGATGCCGTCCTCGGCGGTGCCGTCGTCGGGCCGCAGCCAGGCGCGGGTCTCGGCGGTCCGGGCCGGGTCGGCGGCGTTGCGGCTCTCCGCCTCGGTGGTCAGGTCCACTACCCGCCGTACGCCCTCCTCCTCCAGCGCGGCCAGCGCCACGCCCTCGGCGCGGGCGGCGTCGATCAGCTCGCCGATCACGGCCTCGGGCACGTCGCGCTGGGCGAAGGGCTCGCGGCTGGTGTGCCGGGCGGCGATGGCGGGGTAGAGGTCGCGGCCGAAGGGCACCGCCGCGGCGGCGGGGCGGGAGAGGTCGAACACGGCGAGCAGCTCGGGTTCGGCGACCTCCGGCAGCAGCCGGACCAGCGGTTCGCGGTCCAGCTTCCCGGCCGCCACCCGCAGGTTGAACACGGCCGCGCCGACCGCGATGTGCACGGCGGCGCCGGCCGGGTCGGCCAGCGGTACGGTGCGCCCGGTGTCGGCGTACACGGCGAGCCCGCGCCCGTCCGGGGTCGGCACGAAGCGCCAGGGCTGGCTGTTGTGCAGCGACGGCGCCGCGCCGCCCGCGGCGGCCAGCAGACGCAGGTCGGCTGCGCTGAGCATCTGGGTGAGAGCCGGGTCGAGCGTCATGGCGTTCCACTCCTTCAACCGCGGGGCTTCGGCTGCGGGGCCCGCGCACGGGCGTCCGGGGTCCACTGCTTCCGAGCGTGCGCCCCCGGGACGCCGGGCGACAGGGCCGTAAGACCCGACGGGACCCGCCCGGTGGGACCCGTCCGGTGGATCGGGGACGGGGACCGATCCACCGGACGGGCCGACCGTCACCCGTGCGGGACGACCGCGACGGGGGCTTCGGCGTGGTGCAGGACGGCGTGCGCGACCCGGCCGAGCCGGGGGCCGATCTCGATCGGGCGCCGCCCCCGGCCGACCACGACCAGGGCGGCACCGGCGGAGGCCTCGACCACGGCCCGGGCGGCGCCGAGCCGCACGACCTCGACCACCTCGACGTCCGGGTGCCGCTCGCGGGGGCCTTCCAGGGCGAGCGAGAGCAGCTTGGCCTCCAGGGCCTCCAGCTGGCCGAGCTCGGCCGCCGGGACGGCGCCGCCCGCGTAGCCGAACATCGGCGGCAGGTCCCAGCCGTGCACGGCCCGGACCCGGGCGCCGCGCAGGGCCGCCTCGCGGAAGGCGAAGTCGAGCACCTCGGCCTCCGGGGTGTGGGCGTCGACGCCCACCACCACCTCGGCCGCGCCGGCCGTGGCCTCCTCGCGCACCACGACCAGCGGCACGGTGCTGCGCCCGGCCACCGACATGCTGACCGAGCCGAGCAGCAGCCCGGTGAAGCCGCCGCGGCCGCGCGAGCCGAGCACCAGCAGCTCCGCTTCGGCGGCGGCCGCCAGCAGGCCGTCCACCGGAGCGTCCAGGACGGCGTCGGTCTCCACGGCCAGGTCGGGGTGCAGGCCGCGGATCTCCTCGGCGGCCTCGGCCAGGGTGTGCCGGACGGCCTCGGGCAGGTCGTCCGCCTCGGCGAAGGACGACACCCCGTCCGTCAGCCACGGCCAGGCGTGCACCAGGCGCAGCGAGGCGCCCCGGCGCACCGCCTCGGCGGCGGCCCAGTGGGCGGCGGCGGTGCTCTGCGGCGAGCCGTCGATCCCGACCAGAACGGTTGACGTCATGAGTCTTCCTCCACACTGTCGACACGCTGTCGACGCTCGGCGGTTCGGTGCGGGCCGCGGTGCGCTCTGACGCCCCGTCCGCTCCACCCCCACCCTGGCAGCCGCTCACGGGCCGGCGGCAGAGGCCGCAGGGCCCTGCGTGACGGGACGAAAGGCCCGCCCGACGGAGCCTACGGTCGACCCCGCCGTCCCCACCCCCGACACGTGGGCATTACCGTGAACACGGCAATCCCGCTGGTCGGGCGGGCACCCGGCCGGACGGGACGGCGGGGGGCGACCGCCCGGAAAGCGGTCGGGACGCGTCCGGATGGCGGACGGGCCGGTCAGGGCAGCACGACGAGGAGGACAGCGGTGGGCGGAGCGGACGGCAGCGCGGCGGGTGGCGGCGCGCGGATGCCACGGCTGCGCCTGGACGAGCTGCTGGAGGAGCTCCAGTGGCGCATCGACGCGGCGCGCGGCACCCAGAACCGGGTGCACAGCCTGCTGGAGGCGGTGCTGGCGGTCGGTCGGGAGCTGGACCTGGCGCAGGCGCTGCACCGGATCGTGGAGGCCGCCGTCGACCTGGTGGACGCCCGGTACGGGGCGCTCGGGGTGATCGGGCCGGACGGGCACACCCTGTCGCAGTTCCTGACCGTGGGCCTGACCGAGGAGGAGATGGCCGAGATCGGCCCGCCGCCCTCCGGCCGGGGCATCCTGGGCGAGCTGATCCGCGATCCGCGGCCGCTGCGCTGCCCGGTGCTGTCCGACCACCCGGCGAGCGTCGGCTTCCCGCCGAACCACCCGCCGATGCACACCTTCCTGGGGGTGCCGGTGCGGGTGCACGGCGAGGTGTTCGGCAACCTCTACCTGACCGACAAGCGCGGCGGGCTGGACTTCGACGAGGACGACGAGGCGGTGATCGCCACCCTGGCCGTCGCGGCCGGCGTGGCGATCGACAACGCCCGGCTGTACGAGGAGGCCCAGCTGCGCCAGCGCTGGCTGCGGGCCAGCACCGAGATCACCCGCAGCCTGCTGTCGGGGGCGCCGCGGCTGGAGGTGGTGGAGCTGATCGCCCGCCGGGCCCGGGAGATATCCGGCGCCGAGCTGGCGGACGTCTCGGTGGCGCTGGCCGGCCCGGAGGAGCGCGCCGAGGAGCTGAGCGTGGAGGTCGCGCTGGGCGGCACGCCGTCCGCGCGGCTGGGGGTGACGGTGCCCGTGGACGGCACCCTGTCCGGCGCCGCGTACGTCTCCGGCTCGCCGGCCACCAGCGACGAGCTGGCCTGCGACACCCGTTTCCCGGCCGGCCCGGCGGGCCGTTTCGACGGGCTGGGGGCGGCGGTGGCGGTGCCGCTGGGCACCGGCGCCGGGTACGGGCGGGGCGTGCTGCTGCTGGCCCGGCAGCAGGGGCAGCCGGCCTTCGGCCCGGAGGAGACCGGCCCGCTGCTGGGCTTCGCCGACCAGGCGGCGCTGGCCCTGGAGCTGGCCGAACGGCGGCGCGACGCCGAGCAGTTGAACCTGCTGGAGGACCGTGACCGGATCGCCCGGGACCTGCACGACCTGGCGATCCAGCGGCTGTTCGCGACCGGCATGACGCTGCAGAGCGCGGGCCGGCTGATCGAGAGCGAGGCCGCGGCGGACCGGGTGGCCCGGGCGGTGGCCGACCTGGACGAGACCATCAAGATCATCCGCTCGACGATCTTCGGCCTGCGCGCCCACAGCGAGCCGGACCGGGGCCTGCGCGCCCGCGCCACCCGGGTGGTCACCGACGCCCAGGGCACCCTCGGCTTCCCGCCCCGGCTGAGCATGGAGGGGCTGCTGGACACCGACGTGCCGCAGGAGCTGGCCGGGCACGTGGTCGCGGTCCTCGCCGAGGCGCTCAGCAACGCCGCCCGGCACGCCAAGGCCTCGCGGGTCGAGGTGACGCTGCGCGCCCTGGCCGGGCGGGTGGCGCTGACCGTGACGGACGACGGCGTCGGGGTGCCCGAGGGCGGGCGGCGCAGCGGGCTGCGCAACCTGGCGGAGCGCGCCGAGCGGGTCGGCGGCTCCTTCGCGATCGAGCCGGCCGAGGGCGGCGGCACCCGGCTGGTGTGGGAGGCCCCGATCGGGTCCTGAGGGCCTCCCGCCCGGCGCGGCCGCCCGTCCCCCCGCCCGGCGCGGACCGCTCACACCCCTGCCCGGCGCGGGCCGCTCAGCCCCGCAGGGAGCGCAGGAAGCCCAGCAGATGGGCGTTGAACTCCGCGGGCCGCTCCATGTTCGGGTAGTGCCCGGTGCCCTCGACGGTCGCCACCCGCCCGTCGGCGACGGTGCGGGCGACCCGTTCGGCCATGCCGACGTGGTCGACCGAGTCGCCGCCGCCGTTGATCGCCAGCAGCGGGACGGTGATCCCGGCCAGCCGCTTCCAGGTGTCGGCCACCGGCACCTGGTGCCGGGGCTCGTCGGGGGTGTGCTTGGCGATGGTGTTCCGGGTCATCTCCTTGAGCCGGCGCACCACCTCCCGGTCGACCTCGTCCAGGCTCCGGTGCGGCCCGGCGGCGAGTCGGGTGAACGCGTCGACCCAGCCGTCGCCGTCGCCCCGGGCGATCGCGGCCTCCTCCTCGGCGGCGATCTCGCCGAGCCACGGGTCGGTGAACTCGGGCTCGCTGGTGCCGTTGCCGCTGATCACCAGCGCGCCGACCAGCTCGGGGTGTTCGAGCGCCAGGTCGAGGGCGATCGTCCCGCCCATGGACAGCCCGACCACGACCAGCGGCCCGAGGCCGAGGTGGCGCAGCAGGTCCGCCAGGTCGTCGGCGGGGCGGAACGGACCGCTCGCGTTGTCGGAGGCGCCGTGGCCCCGGACGTCCGGCGCGATCACCCGGTACTCGGGCAGCAGGGCGGGGAGCTGGTCGCCCCAGCTCCGGTGGTCCAGCAGACCGCCGTGCAGCAGCACCAGCGGCTCGCCGGAGCCGGCGTCGAGGTAGGCGAGACGGCCGTGGCCGCTGTCGAACGAGCGCGGCTCGGGGGTGGCGGCGGAATCGGTCATGACGCGATCCTAGGCCGGGCGGCCACGCCGGGTCGACCCCCCATCAGACCTGAACTCCCTTGCACCACACGAGTGTTGCCGCTTCCCGCCGGGCCGGTACTCAGGTCAGGCAGCGGCCGATGACCAGCTCCGGGCGGATCCGGATCCGTACCGTGGCGTCCGGGTCGGCCGCCCCGGTGGCCGGGCGGACCTGGGCCCGGCCGAGGACGGTGACGAACCAGCCGGAGCCGTCCCGGCCGTCCACCTCGTCGGCCTCGAAGGCGATCACGGCGCCGTCCACCGCCCGGGCCAGTTCGGAGTCGGCCGGCGCCGAGACCAGCACGCCGCCGGGGCCCAGCCGGAAGGACACCGGCAGGACGGCCGGGAGGGCGTGGACGGTGTAGACCACCCGGCCGACGGCGGCCCGGGACAGCAGCTCCAGCGACCGCTTCCGGTCGAGTTCGCGGAGTCCGGGGAGATCGGTCCGGTCGTACGAGGAGGACCCGTGCGAGGAGGGCCCGCACGAGGAGGACCGGGGAGACGGAACGTGGTCGCGGTTCATGCGAGCGATGCTCGCCCGGGGCCGGGCCGGGTCGCGAGGGCCGATGGTCCCGGCGCGGCCGGGCCTGGACCCGGGCCGGGGGGCGAGGGGCCGGGGACGTCGGCCCGGGCCCCTCGGCCCCGTCGGGGCCCGTCGGCGTCAGTACCGGCCGGAGCGCAGCGCGGAGGACTGCGGGGCGGCGGAGGCCTGGCGCAGCTCGGTGGCGATCAGGGCGGCCTGCACCCGCCGCTCGACGCCGAGCTTGGCGAGCAGCCGTGAGACGTGGTTCTTGACGGTCTTCTCGGCGAGGTAGAGCCGCTCGCCGATCTGCCGGTTGGTCAGGCCCTCGCCGATCAGTTCGAGGACCTCCTGCTCGCGCGCGGTCAGGCCCGGCCCGGTGGTGACCGGCTGGGCGGGCTCGGCGTCGCTGCGCAGGCGGTTCAGCAGGCGGGTCGCGGCGCCGGGGTCCAGCATCGAGCGCCCGGAGGCCACGGTGCGGACGGCGGCGATCAGGTCCGTCCCGCTGATCTGCTTGAGCACGTACCCGGCGGCGCCCGCCATCACGGCGTCCAGCAGTGCCTCCTCGTCGTCGAAGGAGGTCAGCATCAGACAGGCCAGGTCGGGCATCCGCGAGCGCAGCTCGCGGCAGACCGAGACGCCGTCGCCGTCGCCGAGCCGGACGTCCAGCACGGCCACGTCGGGCCGCAGGGCCGGCACCCGGACGAGCGCCTGCTCGGCCGTCGCGGCCTCCCCGACCACCTCCAGGTCCGGCTCGCCGTCCAGCAGGTCGTACACCCCGCGGCGCACCACCTCGTGGTCGTCCAGCAGGAACACCCGGACCGGCGCCGAGGCCTCGGCGCCCTCCGTCTTGGTCGCCATCACGCGGCTCCACCTTCGTCACCCCCGCACACTGCCAGCGGGGCCCAGGGCATCATCCCCCCGGGAACGGCCGCGGGCCCAGGGCCCAACGGCCCCATTCGGACGGGGTCGGAGTGCTCTGGGCCCGTCCTGCCCTGGGCGCGGGGTCCGGGCCCAAGGGTCCGGGCGCGGGGGCTCAGCGCCCCTGCCGCCGGACGTTCCCCAGGCCCATCAGCAGGAAGGCGAGCGCGACGCCCGCCCCGCTGACCGCCGCGAGCACCACCCGGGGCACGACCTCGCCGCCGCCCGAGAGCAGGATCGCCACCGCCCCGAGCGAGGCGACGGCCGCGCCCACCACCAGCCAGCCGGCCAGCGCGAGCGCCGGCGGCCGGTCGGAGCGCGGGGCGGGCCCGGCGTCCAGGGCGGCCCAGCGGGCCGCCGTCTCCCGCACCTCCCGGCGGCGCTCCCACAGGGCCCGGATCCGCAGCGCCGCGCCGCCGACCAGTCCGGCGAGCGCGATCTGCGCGGCCGGCCGCCAGTCCGGCAGGACGAGCAGCAGCCCGCCCGCGAGTGCGAGCCCGGCCCACCACAGCACGCAGGCCGCGGCGGCCGTACGGGTGGAGCGGGGCCGGTCGGCGCCGGCCTGGAGGTCGGCGATGGCGGGCAGGTACCAGACACAGCCGCTCGCGGTGAGCGCGGCGGTGCCGATGGCGAGAACGGTGTGGTTCACGATCCGGCCTTCCTGGATCGAACGGGAGATCGAACTGGACTGGATGTGACGGGGCCGTCCCCGCCCGCCCGCGGGGGCGGCGACGCGGGTGGGGACGGCGCTGGGGGTGGGGCCCGCCCCTCTGGAGGCGGGCCCCGGGATCAGCCCTCCGAGGAGGGCGGATCGGCGGGCGCGGGGCGCTTGACGGCCAGGGCGGCGGCCGCCCGGTCCGCCCGGCTCAGCGGCCGGTCGTACTTCGCCGGCTCCACGTCGGCCAGGTGCTTGGCGGGCTCCCCGCTGTACTCCAGGTAGTCCCGGGCCGCGATGTCCGGGTGGTGGAGGTCGAAGGCCGGGGATTCGGAGCGGATCCGCGGCAGCTTGACGAAGTTGTGCCGCGGCGGCGGGCAGGAGGTCGCCCACTCCAGCGAGCGGCCCCAGCCCCACGGGTCGTCCTCGGTGACCTTCTCGCCGTACTTGGCCGTCTTCCAGACGTTGTAGAGGAACGGCAGGATCGACAGGCCGAGCAGGAACGAGCCGATGGTGGAGACGGTGTTCAGGGTGGTGAAGCCGTCCGAGGCCAGGTAGTCGGCGTACCGGCGCGGCATGCCCTCGACGCCCAGCCAGTGCTGGACCAGGAAGGTGGCGTTGAAGCCGACGGTCAGGGTCCAGAAGGTCATCCGGCCGAGCCGCTCGTCGAGCTTCTTGCCGGTCATCTTCGGCCACCAGAAGTGGAAGCCGGCGAACATCGCGTACACCACGGTGCCGAACAGCGTGTAGTGGAAGTGCGCGACCACGAAGTACGAGTCGGAGACGTGGAAGTCGATCGGCGGGGCCGCGAGCAGCACGCCGGTCAGGCCGCCGAACAGGAAGGTGACCAGGAAGCCGACCGTCCAGAGCATCGGGGTCTCGAAGCTCAGCGAGCCCTTCCACATGGTGCCGACCCAGTTGAAGAACTTCACCCCGGTCGGCACGGCGATCAGGAAGGTCATGAACGAGAAGAACGGCAGCAGCACTTGTCCGGTGACGTACATGTGGTGCGCCCACACCGTCACCGACAGGCCGGCGATGGCGATGGTGGCCGCGATCAGACCGGAGTAGCCGAACATCGGCTTCCGGCTGAACACCGGGATGACTTCCGACACGATCCCGAAGAACGGCAGCGCCAGGATGTACACCTCGGGATGGCCGAAGAACCAGAACAGGTGCTGCCAGAGCATCGCCCCGCCGTTGGCCGGGTCGAAGACGTGCGAGCCGAACTTGCGGTCGCACTCCAGCGCCAGCAGCGCGGCGGCCAGCACCGGGAAGACCAGCAGCACCAGGATCGAGGTCAGCAGCACGTTCCAGCAGAAGATGGACATCCGGAACATCGTCATGCCGGGCGCGCGCATGCAGATGATGGTGGTGATGAAGTTGACCGCACCGAAGATGCTGCCGAAGCCGGACAGCGTCACGCCCATGATCCACATGTCGGCGCCGACACCGGGCGAGTGGATCGCGTCGGACAGCGGCGCGTAGAGGAACCAGCCGAAGTCGGCGGCGCCCTGCGGGGTCGCGAAGCCGGCCGCGGCGATCAGCGAGCCGAACATGAACAGCCAGAAGGACAGCATGTTCAGGCGCGGGAAGGCGACGTCCGGCGCGCCGATCTGGAGCGGCATGATCCAGTTGGCGAAGCCGGTGAACAGCGGCATGGCGAACAGCAGCAGCATCACCGAGCCGTGCATGGTGAACGCCTGGTTGAACTGCTCGTTGGAGAGGATCTGCGTTCCGGGCCGGGCGAGTTCGGCGCGCATGACCAGGGCGAGGATGCCGCCGATCAGGAAGAACGCGAATGCGGACACCAGATACATGGTGCCGATCGTCTTGTGGTCGGTGGTGGTCAGCAGTCTGACCAGGGCCGAGCCGGGCCTCCTGACCCTGACCGCCCCGGCCGGAAGGGCGGTTGGCGGTGAGGTGGGGTCGCCCTGTGCCTGGGTGGCGCTCAAGGACGCACTCCTTCGGAACGTCGTGCGAATGGATGGCGATCCATGATCCGAACTGGGCGCCTCCGCACCCCAGGGCCCTTCGGCCCGCCCGGCCGGGGCCGCTGGGCCCGAGTTCCCGGGCCCCGACCGGGACCTCCCGACCGCCTGCCCGGGACCTCCTGACCGGACGTCGGGTCCGAGGCCGGGCCGGTGCCCGCGCCTCACCCGCACCTCGCCCGCCCGCGCGCCCGCCCGTACGGGGCCGCCCGCTCGGGCCGCGCTCACCGGCGCGCGGAGCCCCGGTCGAGAACCGCCGGAACGCCTCCCTCCCCACACCCTCGTACACCCGCCCGAACGCTCCCCCGGAGCCGCCCGCCCGGCCCGCCCTGGCGGCCCCCACCACCACCTCCCACCTGCGGAGACACCGTCAGGACCCCGGCCCGCACCCCACCCCGGGCCGTGCCCGCCGAGGCCCCGGTTGTGTGCATGACGTGACCGAACCCCGTCGATTCCGTGCCCTTCAGCGCCGATCGGCCGTCAAGTAGCCTGCGCCCACCGACGCCCGGCCGCCGCCCACCCCGGCCGCCGCCCACGCCCCGGAGGTACGCCGATGCCCCTGGCCCAGCCCGCCGCCCCCACCCGGCTGTGCTTCGCCGTCCTCGGCCCGCTCGCCGGCGAGGCCGACGGCCGCCCGCTGGCCCTCGGGCCGCTGAAGCAGCGGCTGGTGCTGGCCGTCCTGCTGAGCCGTGCCAACACGGCCGTCCCGGTCGACCTGCTCACCGACGCGGTCTGGCCCGAGGAGCCGCCGCGCACCGCCCGCAAGAACCTCCAGGTCTACATCTGCACCCTGCGCACCCTGCTCGGCCGCGAGGACCGGCCGGACCGGCTGGTGCACTCGGCCGGCGGCTACCTCCTGCGGGCCGCCGAACCGGAGCTGGACCTGCTCCGGTTCCGCGCCCTCGCCCGGGCCGGCCGGGCCGCCGCCGACGGCGGAGCGCTCGCCCCCGCCGCCCGGCTGCTGCGCCAGGCCCTCGACCTGTGGCAGGGCCCGCCGCTCGCCGACCTGCGCTGCTCGCCCGCCGTCGAGACCGAGGCCGAACGGCTGGAGGCCCGCTGCCTGGGCGTCCACGAGGACTGGGCGGAGACCGAGTTGGAGCTCGGCAACGCCGCCGCGGTGGCCGAGGAACTGGCCGAGCTCGCCGAGCGCCACCCGCTGCGCGAACGCCTCCAGGCCGCCCGGATGAACGCCCTGCACCTCTCCGGCCGCCAGGCCGAGGCGCTCGCCGTCTACGACACCCACCGCCAGCTGCTCGCCCGCGAGTTGGGCCTGGAGCCGAGCCCCGCGCTGACCGCCCGCTACCGCGAACTGCTCGCCCGCGGCCACGCCCGGACCACCGCCGCCCGCCCGGAGCGCGGCGCCTCCCCGACCGGCGCACTGCTCCCCGCCGACACCGCCGACTTCACCGGCCGGACAGATGAACTACGCGACCTCATCGACGAGTTGGGCGAGGGAAGCGGGCGCGTCGCGGTGCTCTCCGGCCCGGCCGGCAGCGGCAAGACCGCGCTCGCCGTGCACGCCGGCCACCTGCTCGCCGACCGCTTCCCGGACGGCCGGGTGCTGGTCCGGCTGCGCACCGAGGACGGCACCGCGCGCCCGCTGCCCGAGGTGCTCGCCGAACTCGCCGCCCTCACCGGGCGCCCCGGCCCGGCACCTTCCGGAGCGGCGCCCGCCGGGCCGGGCCCGACCGGCTCCAGACCCGGCGACACGGCCCAGGCCGCCGCCCTCTGGCGCGCCTCGCTGGCCGGCCGCCGACTGCTGCTGGTCCTGGACGACGCCCCGGGCGAGGCCGTGGTCCGCGAGCTGCTGCCGGGCTTCGGCCCCAGCGCCGTCCTGGTCACCTCCCGCAGCCAACTGGCCGGCCTCGCCTCGGTGCGCCGCGTCGCCGTCCCCCCGCTCGCCCCCGCCGAGGCCCTCGACCTGCTCGGCCGGATCGTCGGCACCGGCCGGATCGGCACCGACCGCGCGGCCGCCGCCCGGATCGTCGCCGCCTGCGGGCTGCTGCCGCTCGCCGTACGGGTCGCGGGCACCCGGCTGGCCGTCCTGCGTCACCTCCCGCTCGCGGAGTACGCGGCCCGGCTGGAGGACCCGGCGGGCGCCCTGGACGAACTGGTCGCCGGGGACGTCACCGTCCGCTCCCGGCTGGACGCCGGCTGGCGCGACCTCACCGACCAGGGCCGCCTCGGCCTGGCCCGGCTCGCCGCGCTGCCCCTCGCCCTGCTGTTCACCCTGCCCGAGGCGGCCGCCGCCCTCGGCCGCCCCGAACGCCTCGCCCTGCGCACCCTGGAGGCGCTCACCGACACCGGCGCCGTCACCTCCCCCACCGGCGAGGTCACCGCCCACGCGGCCCTGTACGCCCTCCCCCGCCTCACCCACCTGCACGCCCGCGAACGCGCCGCCGACGCGGCCGGAGCCCCGGCCCTGGGATGACCTCGCGCTCCCCTCCCCGGAGCGGAGCAGCGGTTCGGGCCCGGAGGCACGAAACCCCCGGGCCCGGCGCCACGAGCGCCCTCACCCCAGCGTCAGCAGGTCCAGCACGTCCGTCCGTTCCCCCTCCAGCCCGCACAGCGCCAGCAGCACCCCCGCCGCCCCCGTGTGCAGGTCCGCCGAGAAGCGCCGCAGCTGCATCCCCGGCACCAGCAGCCCCTCCGGCCGGGCCACCAGGTGCCAGTGCAGCTTCCGCACCTGCCCGAGCACGTCCTCGCGCGCCGGAGCCCCGCCCAGCCGGTCCAGCGCCAGGGTCAGCCCGACCCGCCCCCGGAACAGCCCCGGCTCCCGGATGAACCCGGGCGCGCAGACCTTCCGCACGTCGGCCAGGAAGGTCTCCCCGCCCCGCACGTCGCCGTGCTCCAGGTACTCCCGCAGCACCAGCGCGATCCCGCTGCTGCCCCGGTCCAGGTAGGCCAGCCGGCGCCCGGCCTCCAGCACCTGCATCGACCCGTCGGGCACCCGGACGCACCGCGCCACCGCCCGCTCCAGTGCCGTCCGCCCGGAGTCCAGCAGCCACCGCTCCCCGGTGCGCCGGTACAGCCGCAGGTGGAGCAGCGCGATCCCGGCCAGCCCGTACAGCAGCCCGGCGGCCTCGGGCCCGTCCAGCCCGGACACCTGCTCGCCGCGCAGCACCGCGGCCAGCTCCCGGGCGTCGACCACCGCGTGGACCAGCTCCCGGGGGCTGTCCAGCGCCTCCGCCAGCCGCATCCGGGCGAGCGCCGCGCCGGCCCGGCCGCCGAACAGCCCCACCTCGCGCGCGGGGCGGGCGGTGCGGGTGCGTTCGACCAGTTCCTCGGCCGCCTCCGTCCGGCCGATCCGGGCCAGCGCCAGCGCGGTGCCGAGCGGCCCGTCGTACAGCCCGCCGGTGCCCGGGCGGTCCGGCCGCCGGCGCACCGCCGCGACCAGCCAGTCCGCGTACTCCTGCGGCCAGTCGGCCCCGGCGCGGTGCAGCGCGTACAGCACCCCGGCCGCGCCGTGGGCCACTCCGGTGCCGCCGTCCGCGAATCCGGCCACGTCCCCGGGGAACAGCCGGTCCGTCCGGTCCGGGCCGGCGCCCGCGTGGATGCCGGCGACCAGTTCCCGGCGCGCCGGTTCCAGCGAGGGCCCGGCCAGCAGCTCCCGCCCGCGCCGCTCGCTCGCCGACTCCACCAGCGCCACGCCACCCGGCCGCACCGGCCCCGCCTCCTCGCCCAGTCCGAACCACTCGCGCGCCCGCCGCTCCAGCGCCGGGAGCTTGCCCGGCTCGCAGTCGGCCAGCTCCAGTACCGGCATCAGCAGCATCAGCCAGGTGGCCCACAGCAGGTAGCGGTCGGCCTCGGCGCCGTGGACCCCGGGCGGGACGTGCTGTCCGGCCGCACCGGCCGTCGGCACCCGCCGGTCGTCCAGCTCGGCCGCGTACTCGAAGTCCACCAGCACCACGGACCCGTCCGGCCGCAGCACCACGTTGGCCGGGTGGAGGTCCCCGAACCGCACGCCCCGCTCGTGCAGGGCGCCGAGCGCCTTCTCCAGCCCCTCCACCACCCCGGCGACCCACTGGGCGTACTCGGCGCGCTGCTCCGCCGTGCAGTTCTGGTGCACCAGCGGGTAGCGCCGGATCGCCTCGGCGAACAGCTGGACGCCCTCGATGTGCTCCTGGACCAGGAAGGTGTGCTCCCACACCGTGCGCACCTCGTGCAGCCGGGGCACGCAGTCCAGCCCGGCCAGCCGCTCCAGCGCCCACTCCTCGCGCCGCAGCCGGGTCACCGCGTCCGTCCCGGTGCCGTCCAGCCCGGCGTACGGGCGGGCCTCGCGCAGCACCACCCGTTCGCCGCCTCCGTCGCGCTCGGCCAGGTAGATCCCGCCGGCGTTGGAGAACTGGAGCACCTCGAGGATCCGGTAGGGCAGGTCCCCGGAGGCCGCCTCCCGGGCGGCCAGGTGCGGGCGCAGCGCCCGCGGCAGCTCGACCCAGTCGGGCGTGCGGAACACCGGCTCGCGCGAGTCCGGCACCAGCGCGCCGTACGGGTCCCGCAGGGCCGGGGCGGTCCGTCCGGCCTCGTCCTGGCACCACAGCTCGACGAAGGCCCCGTAGCGCGCGTACACCGGGGCGTTGCCGATCCGCAGGTCGGTGAGCACGTACGGCCCGGGAAGGCCGTCCAGTTCCTTCGCCAACTCCTCGGCGAGGCCCACGAACTCGTCCTCGGTGACGGGGTAGGCGGTGATGAACTTGCCGCTGCTGCCCCGCCCCATGTACTTGCCGTTCGTCACCCGCAGCGCCACGGGGCTGCGCAGGAACTTGAACGACACCCGGCGGGCGGCGCAGATCCGCGCGACGGCGGCCAGCGTCCGCTCGGCGCCGTCCAGCGTCGCCGACACGTGCAGTTTCCAGCCCTGCTCCGGCAGCCTGGACCCCTCGGGCCGCAGCACCGTCCACAGCCCGCGCTGGTCCCGCCGCCAGCCCTCGGGCGGCTCGCCGAGGCCCAGCGGGTAGCGGCTCGCCTCGTCGCTCAGCCGTCCGGGGGTGTCGTAGTACATCGGGTCGGCGATGCAGTACAGCTGGGTGTCGGCCATGGCGGGCCTCCTGTTCCGAATCTTCCGAAGTCTTCCGGGAGCGGGCGGTGTTCAGACCACCGGGCTCAACGCCGGTCCGCGCCGGACCGGCGGCGCCCAGGTGACCACGGCCGCGCAGAGGGCGATGGCGAGGGCCAGCAGGGCGAAGGTCCGGGTGCCGCCGAGCGCGCCGAGCAGGGTGCCGCCGGCCAGCGGGCCGAACGGCTGGATCAGGGTGGACAGGAAGCCCGCGGCGCTCTGCACCCGGCCGATCCGGTCACGCGGCGCGGCGACCATCATGCCGGAGACGAAACCGATGCTGGCGACGGTGGACAGGCACATGCAGACCGCGCAGAGCAGCCCGATCAGCAGCGGCGACCTGGTCAGCACCAGCACCCCGGCGGTCAGCGCGCAGGCCCAGCAGGCGAGCGCGACCAGGCTGCCGTCCCGGGCCCGGGCGTCGAGCCTCGGGGCGAGCAGCGCGCCGGCCAGGGCGCCGACGGCCGTGCAGGAGACGACCGTGCCGCCGCCGATGCCGGAGCGGCCGCCGTCGGAGGCGACGGCCAGGGTGGTGAACATCAGCGCGCTGAACGCGAAGTTCATCCCGAGGCCGAAGATCAGCAGCAGGGTGCGCAGATAGGGCTGGTGCCAGATGAAGGCCAGTCCGGCGGTCAACTCGGCCCGGCTGAAGACCGATCCGCGGTTCGCGGCGGGCCGTGAGCGGGTCCGCATCAGCGTCACGCAGACGGTGGACAGCAGCAGTCCGACGCCCTCGGCGAGGAACGGCAGCACCGGGTGCCAGGCGAACAGCGCCCCGCCGCCGATCGGTCCGATCAGCCGGGCGGCGGCGCCGCGCGCCTGCATCCGGGAGGAGGCCTCACGGGCCTGCCCGGTGGGCACCACCGCGCGCACCAGGCCGCCGGCCGCGGGCCCGTAGACGCTGGAGATCAGCGCCCCGGCGGCGGCGACCAGCAGGACCAGCGCCAGCGGGGTGTGCCCGCGCAGCACGGCGACGACCAGGGCGCTGACCGCGAGCAGGCTGAAGACGTCACAGATCCGCATCAGCCGGCGGCGTTCGATCCGGTCGGCGAGCACCCCGCCGGGCAGCATGGTGAGCAGCAGGGCGCCCACCGAGACGGTGCCGATGGCGCCCGCCGAAGCCGCCGAGCCGGTCTCCCGAAGGACGAGCAACGGCAGGGCGATCGAGGCGAGTTGGGATCCGAGCGAGGCCAGCAGGCCGCCGATCCAGAGCAGCTGGAAGTCCCGGTTGCGGGCGAGTGGGGTGGGCTCCATGGCCGTCCTCCGTGGTGGGTGACGCCGGGCGTCTCATCGGGCCGGGGCGGCCCCGTCCTTCGACGGAGCCGCCCCGGAAGCCTTGCGGTGACCGGGCGGCCGGGGCGGTGGTGTCACTGCCCCGGTGCGCGGCCGGACGTCCGGACCCAGGTCACTCGGTGACGGTCTCGGCGCCGCGGACGTAGCTGATCAGGCTGAAGCAGCTGCCCTCGGCGGCGTCACCGAGGACCTTCAGCCCCTGGAGGTCCAGGACGTTGGCGGCGTGCGCCTCGACCTCGGGGGTCTCCTCGCCGTTCTGCTGCTCCATGTTCTCGGCCATGGTCGAACTCCTTCCGCATGGGGGTGGTTACGGTTCCGGCGAGCGGCTGCCCGCCGTTGGACACCAGATTGGGCGGGGCCGGCTGTGCCCGGCTTCGGGGCCGGCTGGGAACCGGTATGGCCGCAGGTCGGCACGGGTGTACCCGCCCGTCCACCCCCTTCCCGGAGCTCCGGGAAGGCCCCGGCACCTCGCCCCGGCTGCGGCCATACCGTTCGCCAGGCGTTCCCGAACCGGGCCCGAAGCCGCGCCCGCGACCCTGGCCCGGGACGCCCGCGCCCCGCACCGCCGCACGGGCCCCGAGCAACCGCACAGGCCCCGCGCCACCGCGCGGGCCCCGAGCGACCGCTCCGCCCGGCACAGCGAAGGACGACCGAAGGACGGCCACCATGCCCTGCCCACACTGCGCCCAACTCGTCGCCACCAACGACCAGTTCTGCCCATCCTGCGGCACCTCCCGGTCCGCCGCGCTCGACCTGGCCGCCGAGGAGCGCAAGCTGGTCACGGTGGTCTTCTGCGACCTGGTCGACTCCACCGCCCTGTCCGGCGCGCTCGACCCGGAGACCCTGCGCGAGCTGATCCTGCGCTACTTCGAGCGGATGCACCGTCAGATCGAGGCCCACGGCGGCACCCTGGAGAAGTTCATCGGGGACGCGGTGATGGCGGTCTTCGGCGTCCCGGTGATCCGCGAGGACGACGCCCACCGGGCGCTGGCCGCCGCGCTCGCCATGCTGGAGGACCTGGAGGACCTCAACACCGAGCTGGACGCCACCCTCGGAGTCCGCCTGGACGTCCGGATCGGCGTCAACACCGGCCAGGTGGTGGCGGGTTCGGACGCCTCGGCACGCCAGGCGCTGATCTCCGGCGAGACCGTGAACATCGCCGCCCGGCTGCAGACCCAGGCCGCGCCCGGCCAGGTGCTGATCGGCGCGCAGACGCTGCGCGCGGCCGGCCCGGCCGCCCAGGTGGACGAGGTCGGCCCGCTGCGGCTCAAGGGCAAGACCGAGCCGGTCACCGCCTACCGCCTGGTCGGCCTGGACGAGGACGATCCGGAGCTGCTGCGCCGCTTCGACGTCCCGCTGGTCGGCCGGGAGCGCGAACTGGACCAGCTGGACGCGGCGTTGGCCCGGGTGGCGGGCGGCCAGGGGGCCGAACTGCTGCTGGTGGCCGGCGAGGCGGGCATCGGCAAGACCCGGCTGGTGCGCGAGTGGCGCGAGCGGGTCGGCCGCCGCACCGCCCGCTGCGGCACCGCCCGCTGCCGCAGTTTCGGCGAGCAGGGTGTCCTGGCGCCGCTCGCCGAGGCGGTCCGCACCCTGCTGGACGAGCCCGAGGGCGCCGCCCCCGCCGAGGCGCTGGCCCGGCTGGCCGAGGCGACGGCGCCGGACCTGGAGGCCCGCCGCTCGCTGGAGCTGCTGGCCGCGATCCTGCGCGGCCGCACCGTCGAGCGCCCCGCCGTCCTCGTCCTGGACGACTGCCAGTGGGCCGGCCCGGTGCTGCTGGACGCCGCCGAGCTGCTGACGGCCGAACTCGGCGCGGCCCCGGTCCTGGTGCTCTGCCTGACCCGGCCCGAGCTCCCGGCCGCCCGCCCGAAGCTGCCGACGCTGCCGGTCGGCGGCCTGTCCTGGGACGAATCCGCCCTGCTGGCCGCCCAGTTGACCGAGCTGAGCGCCCACCAGGACGCGGTGCCCACCCGGCTGCTGGAGCGCGCCGAGGGCAACCCGCTGCACCTGGAGGAGCTGCTGGCCGCCCTCACCGAGACCGAGGGCCCCACCCTGACCGACGAACTCCCGCCCACCGGAAGGGCGTTGCTCAGCGCCCAGATCGACGGGCTGGAGCGCGACGAGCGCGCCACGCTCGACCTGGCCGCCGTCCTCGGCCGTGTCTTCACCGCCACCGAGCTCGCCCAACTCGCCCACGGCGGCGCCGACCAGGACGCCTTCGCCGACCCGGAGGACGACGTCTTCACCGGCCCGCTCGACGGCCTGCCGGCCGGCCCGCCGGCCGCGGGCGACGACACCCCGCCGCGGCTGCACGCCGCCCTGGCCCGGCTGGCCGAGCTGCGGCTGGTCGAACCGACCGGCCCCGGCTACCGGTTCAGCAGCGGCCTGGTCCAGGAGTCGGTCTACCAGTCGATGTCCAAGCGGGCCCGCGCCGAGCGCCACGAGCGCGCCGCCGACCTGCCGGCCGTCCGCTCCACCGGGCCCGCCGCCGTCGGCGGCCACCTGGAGCACGCCCACCGCTACCGGCTCGAACTGGGCCTGCTGGACACCCGCACCGACGTGCTGCGCACCCGCGCGGCCGCCACCCTCGGCGCCGCCGGGGCCGACGCGCTGGACCGCACCGACCTGCCCGCCGCCACCGACCTGCTGGAGCGCGCCGTCCGGCTGCACTACCCGGGCGAGCGCGCCGCCGGCCCCGCGCTGCGCCGCCTCGGCGAGGCCCGGCTGGCGCTCGGCCGCGCCGAGGAGGCGCTGCCCGTCCTCGCCCAGGTGCGGGACGCGGCCGCCGACCCGCTGGACGCCGCGCACGCCCGGCTCGCGCTGGCCGCCCGCGGCCTGCCGCCCGGCCAGGACCAGCCCGCCGCGACCGCCCGCGCCGTGCTGCCGCTGTTCACCGACGCCGGGGACGACCTCGGCCAGGCCCGGGCCCGGCTGCGGCTGGCCGAGGAGCACCTGCTGGCCGGCCGGCACGCCGAGGCCGAGCAGCTGCTCGACCAGGCGCTCGGCCAGGTCTCGCGCACCGGCGCGGAGCTGGACCGGGCCGCCGTGCTGGCCGCGACCGCCGCCTCGCTGCTGGCCGGCCCCGAGCCCGTCCCGAACGCCACCTTCCGGCTGCGCGCCCTGCTCGCCGAGCACGGCACCGGCCGGCGGGCCGTCCGGGTCGCGCTGAACGGCCCGCTGGCCGTGCTGCTGGCGCTGCGCGACCGCCCCGACGAGGCGGAGCTGCTGCTCGCCGAGGCCAACGGCCTGGCCGGGGAGCTGTCGCTGGCCGAGGCGATGGTCGCGCTGCCCGCGCTGACCGCCCAGGCTGCGGCCGCCCTCGAACAGAGCGGCCAGGCGCTGGACCTGCTCGCCGACGCCGCCGAGATCGCCCGTCACCAGGGCGCCGCGGCCCCGCTGCCGCGCCTGGCGCTGACCACCGCCCGGGTCCTGCTGGACACCGACCGCCCGGCCCAGGCCGCCCGCCACCTGGACGGCGCGGACGCCGTCACCGCGCTCCCGCCGGTGCTCGCGATCGAGCTGGACGCGCTGCGCGGCCGGCTCGCCGCCGCCCGCGGCGAGGCCGCCCCGGCGCTGGACCTGACCGCCGCCGCCCTGGCCGGCGCCGAGGCCACCGAGTCGCTGCTGCTCCAGGCGCTGACCGCGCTCGACCGCGCCCACGCCCTGCTGCTGCTCGGCCGTCCCTCCGAGGCCGCGGCGGCCGCCGCCACCGCCCGGGACCGCTTCGCCGCCAAGGGCCACCTGCCGGGCGTGCGACGCGCCGAGCGGCTCGGGGGCACCCGGTGAGCGGCCCGGCCGACCTCACCTGGAGCCTGCGCGACCGCGCCCCCGCCGACCTCCCGGTGCTCGCCGACGCCGTCGCCCCCGACGACGAGGGCACCGGCAAGGGCATCCGGGTCTGCGTGGTCGACTCCGGGATCGAGCCGGACCACCCGCTGGTCGGGCCGGTGCAGGGCTCCTGGGCGGTGGTCAAGGACCCCGACACCCGGGAACTGACCGTCCGCCCCGACACCGCCGGCGACACCTGCGGGCACGGCACCGCCTGCGCGGGCATCATCCGCCGCACCGCCCCGGACTGCGAGCTCTACAGCGTCCGGGTGCTCGGCGAACGCTTCACCGGCACCGGCGACATGCTGATCGCCGGCCTGCGCTGGGCCGTCGGACAGGGCTTCGACGTGGTCAACCTCAGCCTCTCCACCACCCGGACCCGTTTCCTGGAGCAGCTGCACGCGATCGCCGACGACGCCTTCTTCGCCCGCACCGCGATCGTCGCCTCCGCCCACAACACCCCGGTGGAGAGCTACCCGTGGCGGTTCTCCTCGGTCATCTCGGTGGGCAGCCACCAGGAGGACGACCAGCGGCTGCACCTGTACAACCCGGCGCCGCCGGTCGAGTTCTTCGCCCCCGGCCAGAACGTCCGGGTGCCCTGGCTCGGCGGTGCCACCATCCGCACCACCGGCAACAGCTTCGCGACCCCGTACGTGGCCGGGCTCTGCGCCCGCATCCTGTCCCGGCGGCCGAGGCTGACCACCTTCCAGCTGAAGAGCGCGCTCTACCTCACCGCGGCCAACGTCCAGGTCCCTTCCACCCCCACCCCGGAGGCGCCCGATGACCCTCAGCACTGACCCCGCCGTCGACCCGCTGGCCCGCGAGCTGCTCCAGTCCGTGGTGGACGTGGCCCGGGCGATCTTCGGCGCCCAGGCCGGCTCGGTGTGCCTGCTCGACGAGGTGGCCGGGGAGCTGGTCTTCCAGGCCGTCTCCGGGCGCGGCGAGGAGTCGCTGGTGGGCCGCCGCTTCCCGGCCGGCCGGGGCATCGCGGGCTGGGTGGCCGCCTCGGGCGAGCCGATGGTGGTGGACGACCTGGGCGCCAACCGCACCTTCGACCGGGAGTTCGCCGAGTCCACCGCGTACGTCCCGACCACCCTGATGGCCGCCCCGCTCACCCACGGCAGCCAGGTGCTCGGCGTCCTGGAGGTGCTGGACCCGGCCCCGCAGGCCCGCGCGAGCCTGCCCGAGCTGGACCTGCTGGCGATGTTCGCCCGGCAGGCCGCCGCCGCCCTGCGGGTGATCGCCGAGCGCTCGCCCGTCCTGGAGCCGGTCCCGGACCGGGCCGCCGCGCTCGGTCTGCTCGCCGACCTGGAGGAGCTGCTGCGCCGTCAGTAGTCCCGGGCGCCAGCAGTCCCGGGCGTCAGTGGTCCCGGGCGTCAGTAGTCCCGGGCGTCAGTGGTCCCGGGCGTCCAGGCGGGCGAGCTGCCCGCGCTCCAGGGCCGCGTACACGGTGCCGTCCGGGGTGACGGCGACGCCGTGCGGCTCGGCGCCCGTGCCTGGGACCGGGTACCCGTCGAGGTGCCCGTCCGGGGTGAGCACGCCGATCCGCCCCGCGCCCCACTCGGTGAACCAGAGCCGGCCGCCCGGCCCGGCCGCGATGGCGTGCGGCCTGGCCGCCCGGTCGGCCAGCGGGTACTCCGTCACCCGGCCGCCCACGGTGATCCGCCCGACCAGTCCGCCGCCGATGCCGACGTACCAGAGGGCGCCGTCGGCCCCGGCGGTGATCCCGACCGGCGCGGTGCCCCCGGTGGGCAGCCGGTGGACGGCCACCGCGCCGTCCGTGCCGACCCGGGCCACCGCGTCGGCCTGGTTGAGCGTGCACCACAGCGCCCCGTCCGGGCCCGCGGCGATCAGCGACGGGAAGGCCCCTTCGAGCGGCAGCGGGTACTCCGTCACCTCGCCGTCCACGGTGATCCGCCCGATCCGGTCCGCGTTCGGCTCGGTGAACCAGAGCGCCCCGTCGGGGCCGGCGGCCAGCCCGTACGGCCCGGCGTCCTCCGTCGGCACCGCGAAGGACGTCGCCGTCCCGTCCACGGCGATCCGCCCGATCCGGTGGTCCCGCATCCGGCTGAACCACATCGCCCCGTCCGGCCCCGCCACGATCACCGCCGGCCCGCACTCCGGCGCCCCGAGGCCGAACCGCTCCACCGCCCCGCCGGGGACCAGCCGCCCGATCTCCCCGCCGTGCACCAGGGTGAACCAGACACTCCCACCCGGCCCCACCGCCACCCCGTACGGCCCGGCACCCGCCTCGGCGACGTCGATCAGTTCCATGACGACCCCTCCCCATCACTAATGCGACTCCCATCGCGTTAGTGATCCTCGCACGCCACCCGCACCCCGGCAACCGGATTCGGCGCCGCGTCGGCGCCCCGCCCGGACTGCCGACCCCGGCTACTGCGCCGTCCGGCCCGGGTCACCGCGCAGGACCGACACGACGCCCATCCCGGCCGCGCAGACCGGGACGGCGAGCAGGGCGCCGATGATCCCCGCGATCCCGGCGCCCGCCACCACGGCGACCATGATGGTGGCCGGGTGCAGCTCCACCGTGCGGCTCTGGATGACCGGCTGGAGGATGTTGCCCTCGATCATCTGCACCGTCAGCACCACCCCGAGCGCCCACAGCGCCGTGCCGAGACCGCCGTCCGCGAGGGCCACCAGCACCGCCACGGTGCCGGACAGGAAGGCCCCGACGAACGGGATGTAGGCGCCCATGAAGACCAGCGCGCCCAGCCCGGGGGCGCCCGGCACGCCGAGGGCGACCAGGCCGATGGTGATGAAGCCCGCGTCGATCAGGGCGATCAGCGTGGTGCCGCGCATGAACCCGGCCATCGCGTCGAAGGCCCGCTCGGCGCAGGCGATCACCGTGGCGGCGCTGCGCTCGGGCAGGTAGGCGCGGATCACGTCGCCGGTGCGGTGGCCGTCCCGGAGGAAGAAGAACACCAGGGCGAGCGCCAGCACCCCACCGGTGACCAGCTGGGTGAGCAGGCCGAGCCCGGAGAGCACACCGCTGGTGAGGGTCGAGACCAGCGAGTCGGTCTCGCCCTTCGCGTTGCTCAGCGCGTGCTGGATCTTCGCCCCGAGCGGGCCCAGCCACTCCGCCAGCCGCTCCCCGGACTGCTGGAGCGAGGAGGCGATCTGCGGGGCACTGTGCACCAGCGAGTTGACCAGCAGCGCGATCACCCCGGTGCCCGCGGCCACGAGTACGGTGCAGGTCAGCCCGGCGGCCAGGCCGCGTCCGACGCCGCGGCGCACCAGCCAGGGCACCACCGGGTAGAGCAGCGAGGCCCCCAGCAGCGCCAGCACGAACGGCACGGTGGCGGCCCGCAGTTCGACCAGCGCGAAGACCACCAGCGAGGCCACGGCGAGCAGCAGGATCACCGCCACCGACCAGGCCGCCGCCTGCCGCAGCGCGGGCGGCAGCATCAGGTAGGGCCTGCGATGGTCGGCCGGCCGCTGTTCGCCGGGCGAGGGCTCCACGGGCACGGCCACCTCCGCCGGGGGGCGTCGACGATTCCGGACCGCCCCAGCTCAGCAGAGGTTCCGACGGGCCGCGCGGCGGATCGGCCGTGAGCACCCGAACGAGCTACCCGGCCGCCTCGAACCGCACCACGCCCCCGCCGTCCGCCCCGGCGAGGGCCGGCACGCGCGACGGCCCGTACGCGGCCCCGGCCCCGGTACCGGCTCCGCTCACCGGCGGCCGTCCAGCACCGAGCGCAGCACGGAGATCCGGTTGGAGGTGATGGAGGAGACCCCGGTGTCGCGCAGCCGGCGCATGGTGCGGCGCAGGTCGGCGGTCCAGGTGGAGACGGCGAGGCCCTGGGCCGCCGCGGCGGCGGTGAACTCGGGGGTGACCAGGCCGAACGGAGGGTTGAGGTAGCGCGGGCGCAGGTCGTCCAGCAGGGCGCGCACCGGCATCCGGGGCTGCTTCCAGGTGAGCGCGATCTCGGCGGCGGGGGCCAGTTCGCGCACCGCGAGCATGGCGGTGACGGGGCCGCAGAAGGCGACCGACCGTTCGGCGCCGAGCTCGGTGACCACCGACCAGGTCGCGGCGACCGGTACCGGGTCGTCCAGGTCGATCAGCAGCCGGCGGCTGTCGACGGCGGCCACCGCCTCGATCGCCTCGGCCAGGGTGGGGACGGCGAGCGGGCCCTGCCGCAGCTCCGCCAGCTGCTCGGTGGTGACCCGGTCGATCGACCGCGAGTCGCCCCAGAGCCGTTCGAGCGTACGGTCGTGCAGCAGGACGGGGACCCGGTCGCGGGTGAGCTGGACGTCCACCTCCACGGCGTCGGCCCCGGCGGCGAGCGCCGACTCGACGGAGGGCAGGGTGTTCTCGCGGTGGCGGTACGGGTCGCCGCGGTGGGCGACGGCGAGGGGCTTGGCGGCGGTGTTCGACGGCTTGGCGGCGGTGTTCAACGGAGCCTTCCGGTGAGCCAGGGGGTGAGGTCGTGGACGCCGATGCTCTCGCGGCGCCCCGGGGAGCGTCAGCGTCGTTCGACCATCACGTTGGTGGACTTGATGACGGCGGTGGCGGGTGCGCCGGGGACCAGGTTCAGCTCCTCCGCCGACTCCCGGCTGATCAGCGACACCACCCGGAACGGCCCGGCCTGGATCTCCACCTGCGCGGCCACGTCGCCGAGCACCACATGGGTGACGATCCCCGGGAAGCGGTTGCGCGCCGAGGACGGCCGGCCCTCCGCCTCGGCGGTCTCCGGCCGGGCCAGCTCCCGGGCGAAGGCGGCCAGTTCGGCCCCCGGGATGATCCGGTGCCCGTGCTCGTCCCGCGCGGCGGCGACCCGCCCCGCGTCCACCCAGCGCCGCATGGTGTCGGCGCTGACGCCGAGCAGCGCCGCGGCCTCGCCGATGCGGTACGGGTTGGCCGGCACCTCGGGCTGGCCCATGTGCGTCTCCTGACGGTGGTCCGGGTTCCGGGGGCGGGGCGCCCCCGCGCCATCCTGCCGTACAGACGGCGCGGGTGATCACGCGAGGGCCGTCAGGGCTCGCCGAACAGGTCCCGCCGCACCGCGTCCCCGGCGGTCAGCACCGCACCCGCGAGCACCGCGCCGCCGCCCGCCGTACCGGCCCGCACCTCGGTCCTCAGCGGGGAGAGCAGGGCCAGCCGCCGTTCGACCCGGGCGGCCAGCTCCGGCCCGCCGGCCCGGCCGACCTCGCCGCCGAGCACCACGCAGCCGGGGTCCAGCACCACGCAGACGCCGGCCGCGCCGATCGCGATCCGCTCGGCCAGCTCGTCCAGGAACGCGTCGCCCGCCGCGCCGCCCGCCAGTGCGGCGCGGACGGCGGCCTCGGCGGCGGGGGCGTCCCCGGCCGGGCCGGCGGGCAGCCCGTGGGCGCGGGCCAGCGCGCGGATCGCGGCGCTGCCGACCAAGCCGTGGAAGCCCCCCTCGCAGCTGTCGGCGCTGGGCAGGCCCGTGGTCCCCGGGACGGGCAGGAAGCAGATCTCTCCGGTGCCGCCGGAGAAGCCCCGGCGCAGCCGCCCGTCCAGGATCACGGCGGCGCCGACGCTGTGGCCCAGCCAGAGCAGGACGAAGGTGTCGCGGTCGCGCGCGGCGCCGACCCGGTACTCGGCCCGTCCGGCCAGGTTGACCTCGTTCTCCACGATCACCTCGACACCGGGCAGTTCCCTGAGTGCGGCGAGGAGTTCGGTGTGCCAGGCGGGGAGCTGGCCGGTGCTCTGCAGGCGCCCGGTGGCCGGGTCGACCAGTCCGGGGGCGCCGACCGCGACGGTGTGCAGCCGCTCGACGCCGGCGCCGCGCGCGGTCTCCAGCAGGGTGGCGACGATCGCCCCGGCGGTGCTCGGTCCGCCCTCGCCCTCGACCGGGACCTCGGCGGTGGCGAGGCTGCGCCCGACCAGGTCGGCGACGACCAGGCTGACGCCGCCGGAGCGGACGTCGAAGGCGGCCAGGTGGGCCCGGGAGGCGACCAGCGCGTAGAGCCGGGCGTTGGGGCCGCGCCGCTGTTCGCCGCGCTCGCCGACGACGGCCACCAGGCCGGTGCGCTGGAGGCGTTCGAGCAGGTCGGCGACGGTCGGCCGGGACAGGCCGGTGAGGTCGCGCAGCTCGGTCGCGGTCAGAGGGCCCTGTTCGAGCAGGAGGTTGAGCGCCAGCCGGTCGTTGATCGCCCGGGCGGTGCTCGGCGTGGCCGTACGCGCGGTGGTCATGGCCGGTCATCCTTCCAGTCCTGCCGAAGTGTTTCTATCAGGGTCCCTTCCTGATAATTTATCGCCCGTCAAGGGCACTGTCGCGCCCCTCACCGCGCGACCGGGAGGGAACACCCCATGAGCGGGACCACCGCACCACCACCGCCGCAGCCGCTGACCGCACCGCGCCGGGCCCGGGCGAGCATCGCCCTGGTCTTCTGCGTGCACGGCGCCGTCAGCGGCAGCTTCGTCACCCGCATCCCGTGGATCCAGGAGCACCTCCACCTCTCCACCGGCCAGCTCGGCCTGGCCCTGGTCATGCCCGCCGTCGGCTCCTCCCTCGCGATGCCGCTGGCCGGCCGCTTCGTCCACCGCTACGGCGGCCGCGCCGCGGTGCGCGGGCTGATCTCGCTCTGGTGCCTGGCCCTCGCCCTGCCGGCGCTGGCCCCCTCGCTGCCGGTGCTGTGCGCGGCCCTGCTGGTGTACGGGGCCACCGCCGGGATGGCCGACGTCGCGATGAACGCCCAGGGCGTGGAGATCGAGCAGCGGCTCGACCGCTCGATCATGTCCGGCCTGCACGGGATGTGGAGCGCGGGCGGCCTGCTGGCCTCCCCCTTCGGCATCCTCGCCGCCCACCTGGACCTCGACGCCCGGCTCCAGCTGGCCGTCACGGCGCTGATCATGCTCGTCCTCGCCCAGCCCGCCTGCCGGGGCCTGCCCGACATCCGGGCGCACGAGGGCGCGGAGGAGCCGCCGCGGTTCGCACTGCCGCCGCGCAGCTCGCTGGTGATCGGCCTGGTCGGCTTCTGCGCGGTCTTCGCCGAGGGCGCCTCGATGGACTGGAGCGGCATCTACCTGCGGGACGTCACCGGAGCCTCGGCCACCGTCGCCGCCGCCTCCTACACCGCCTTCTCCCTCACCATGGCGGTCAGCCGACTGGCCGGGGACGCGGCGATCCGCCGGCTCGGCGCCGTGCGCACCACCCGCGTCGGCGGCGCCGTCGCCACCGCCGGCGGCCTGCTGGTGGTCATCGCCGACAGCCCGGCGCTGGCCATCCCCGGGTTCGCCCTGATCGGCATCGGCATCGCGGTGATCGTCCCGCTGGCCTTCGCCGCGGCGGGCCGGATCGGCAGCAACCCCAGCCAGGCCATCGCGGGCGTCGCCACCGTCACCTACACCTCCGGCCTGATCGCCCCCGCGGTGATCGGCGCCCTCGCCCAGGCCACCTCGCTGACCGTCTCCTTCGCCCTGGTCACCGCGCTCGCCTGCGCGCTGCTGCTGAGCGCCGGGGCGCTGCGGCTGGCCGAACGGAATTCCACCAGCGCGAATGTGACCACACCGTCACCGGAAAACCCTTCCGGAAAAGATCTCTCCGCGATATGATCGTGAATTCCCGAGGGAATTCCCCGTTAGAGTCTCGAACCGCCGGGCGCCGCCGCGCCCGGCGGTTTCACGTGCTCCACGAGAGGAATTCCCCGTGTGCTACGACCCGGATGCCGCGCCGCCCGCCTTCGGCCCCGCCCTGTGGCCCCTGGCCGAGGCCGCCCCACTGACCCTGACCTCGGCCGACGGCACCGGGTTCGGCGCCTTCCTGGCCCGCCCGGAGGTCGCCACCGGCGCCTCCGTGCTCGTCCTGCCGGACAACAGGGGCCTTTCCCCGTTCTACCGGCAGACCGCCGCCCGGCTCGCCGAACAGGGCCATCCGGCGCTCGTCCTCGACTATTACGGCCGCACCGCCGGCGCCGATCCGGAAAAGCGCCCGGCGGAATTCGGCGAACTGCCGGGCCTGCTCCCCCACCTGCTCGCGCTCACCCCCGAGGGGCTGGACGCCGACATCACCGCCGCACTGGACCGGCTGCGCGCCACCGGGCCCGCCGAGGTCGTCGCGCTCGGCTTCTGCTTCGGCGGCCGGCAGGCCTTCCGCGCCGCCGCGCCCCGCTTCGGCCTGGCCGGCGCGGTCGGGTTCTACGGCTACCCGGGCGCCATCAACGGCGCCCCTGGGCCCACCCAGCTCGCCGCCGCGCCGGCCGCCCCGGTCCTCGCCTTCTGGGGCGGCGCCGACGAGCACATCCCGGCCGCCGCCGTCGAGGACTTCGACGCGGCGCTCACCGCGGCCGGCTGCCCGCACGAGTTCGTGACCTACCCGGGCGCGCCGCACAACTTCTTCGAACTCTCGGCGGCCGCGCACGCCGCCGCGGCCCGGGACTCCTGGCAGCGCCTGCTGGAGTTCCTCCGACGAGCTCGCTGAACCCCTCGGCGCCCCGCCCGTCGGCACCCGCTAGGCTTCGCGCCGTGTCCGAGCCCGATGCCGCCACCGTGCCGCCCGCCGCACCCCCGATACCCGCCGCCGCACCCCGGTCCCCCTGGTGGCGCTTCGCCCTGCTGGTGGCGCTGCTCGCGGCGACCGCCGCCTCACTGCTGCTGTGGAGCCCCACGGAGCTGCTGAACGGCGGGCTGGCGGACCGGATGCCCTGGTACTGGTTCGGCCCGCTGTTCACCCTGGTCTACGCGGTGGGGACGCTCGCCTTCCTGCCCCGGCTGGCGCTGAACATGGCGGCCGGGCTGCTGCTCGGCATCAAGCTGGGCCTGGCGTTGGCGGTGCTCGGCAGCACCCTGGGCGCCGCCATGGCCTTCGCGCTCGGCCGGGGCCTGGGCCGCGAGGCGCTGCGCCCGTACCTGCGCGGGAAGGTGCTCGGCGCGCTGGACCAGCGGTTCACCGAGAAGGGCTTCCGCAGCGTGCTGGTGCTGCGGATCCTGCCCGGCATGCCGTTCCAGGCGGCCAACTTCGGGGCGGCCTTCTCCGGCACCCCCTTCCTGCCCTTCGTGCTCGCCACCGCGATCGGCGTGGTGCCGAACACCCTGGTGTACGTCACCGCGGCGGCCAGTGCCGGCCGGCCGGACTCGGCGGCCTTCCTGCTGTCGGCCGGGATGATCGTCCTGGTGGCGGTGGGCAGCGTGGTCGGACTCTGGCGGGCGGCCAAGGCCCGCCGCCGGGCGATGGCGGGCTGACCCCGCTCGCCCGTCCCCGCCTCCGGCGGAACGGACCGACGGAACGGACCGACGGAACAGGCCCGCGGAACAAAACCGTTCGCGCCCGCCCGGCCCCTGCCGCCAGGATGGCGCGCATGAGCGAATCGAACCCGCGGGTGGACCCGCCGATGGTGGCCGACGAGGCCACTACCCTCACCGCCTTCCTCGACTACCACCGCGGCACGCTCGCGCTGAAGTGCGAGGGCCTGACCGACGACCAGCTGCGGCTGCGCCCCGTCCCGCCGTCCAACCTCTCGCTGCTGGGCCTGGTCCGGCACATGGCCGAGGTCGAGCAGTACTGGTTCCAGTCGGTCCTGCTCGGCCAGGAGATCACCGAGGGCCACTTCTGGACCGAGGAGAACGAGGACGGCGACTTCGACGACGTCGACACCGCCGACGTCGCGGCCGACTTCGCCGTCTGGCGCGCCGAGGTCGAGGCCGCCCGCCGCGCGGCCGCCGGCCTGCCGCTGGACACCGTCGGCAGGAAGCTCCGCCGGGGCGAGCCGGTGACGCTTCGCTGGATCCTCGCCCACCTGGTCGAGGAGTACGCCCGACACAACGGCCACGCGGATCTTCTGCGCGAATCGGTCGACGGCGTGACCGGCGAGTGAAGCGCGGGGTGAAATCGTTTCCGCATTGTTGACAGATGGTCAATTACCGGGCCGACACGACCGATAAGGTCAACGCGCGCAACCGTACGGCGCCGTGTCGCGTCGCTGGAAGTGCCCGGGTCCGCCCGGGTTTCCGGCACGGCACGACTCGTACGGGGGTTGCGAGCGGGCACGGGACCGGTGAACAGTGCGATACTCGGACAGTTCCGACGAGTGGATGACGTGTCAAAAACGGACACGCGCCCCCGGGGGACCAGGACGGGACGAGGCAGGGAGGCGCGGCATGGGAGCACTTCGCGACGAGCACCACAACGGGTGGCTGATGCCCTCGGGTCACTACCCGGCCGCGGTGTACGACGACGAGTGGGTCGACCAGGAGACGGTTCCGTCCTCCCCGGCGCCCGCGAAGATCGTCTCCCTGCGGCCGACGGGCTTCGAGGCGGCGCGGACGGTCGGCGAGCACATCCGGGCGAGCATCCCGGTGGTCATGGACCTGACCGAGATGGAGGAGGCCGAGGCCAAGCGCATGGTCGACTTCGCCTCCGGGCTGATCTTCGGCACCCAGGGCGGCATCGAGCGGATCGCCCGGCGGGTCTTCCTGCTCACCCCGGCCGACGTCGAGGTCATGGTGATCGACCGCCCGTTGGACGAGACCGGCTTCTACAACCAGAGCTGAGCCCACCGGGGCCGAGCCGCCGCTGCCTGGCAGCGGCACCCGAACACCCCTGACCGGGGACGGTGACCCACCGTCCCCGGTTTTTGCCGTCCGGGCGCTGAGAGGCCGCGCTTCAGATGAGACCTCGCGAAAACGAATGAGACACGGATGTCTCACGTGAACTACACTCGCCTCATGGCCACCGATCGCGACACCGTCCTGGAAGCCGCCGTCGGCGTGCTCTCGCGCCGCCCGACCGCCCACCTGGACGAGATCGCCCGCGCCGCCGGCATCAGCCGCGCCACGCTGCACCGGCTCTTCCCGGGGCGCGAGGCGCTGATCCGCGAGGTCGGCCTGCTCGGGCTGCGCCGGTTCGCCGCCGCGCTGGACACCGCCGAGGTCGAGCAGGGCGACGCCGAGGCCGCGCTGCGCCGCCTCGCGGACGCCGCCGTCCCGGACGCCATGCTCTGCGCCTTCCTGGCCGGAGAGAACCAGCTCTACGAGCACGACGACATCAACGACCTCTGGGAGGTCCAGATCGCCCGGCTGCACGCGCTCTTCCTGCGCGGCCAGCAGCAGGGCGTGTTCCGCATCGAGCTCAGCGCCGCCTGGCTGAGCGAGGCCTTCTTCGACCTGGTGGCCGGCGTCGGCTGGTCCATCCAGGACGGCCGGCTCGCGCCGCGCGACGCCGTCTTCTCGCTCACCGAGCTGTTCCTCGGCGGCGCGCTGCGCAGACCGGACGCCGGCACCCCCGCTCCCCCCACCCACCGCACCTCCGACCACGGGCCGGACACCGATACGCCATGAACACCCTGACCGCCCGCCAGCGCTGGACCGGCCTCGCCGTCCTCGTCCTGGCCGTGACCGTCGTCGCCCTGGACGCGACCGTCCTCTCCCTCGCCATCCCGTCGATCAGCGAGACGCTGCGCCCCAGCGGCACCCAGCTGCTCTGGATCGGCGACTCCTACTCCTTCGTGCTGGCCGGACTGCTGGTCAGCATGGGCGCGCTGAGCGACCGGATCGGCCGCAAGAAGCTGCTGCTGGCCGGGTCCGCCGCCTTCGGCGCCGCCTCGCTGCTGGCCGCCTACGCGCCGAGCCCCGGCTGGCTGATCCTGGCCCGTGCGCTGCTCGGCGTGGCCGGCGCGACGATCATGCCCTCCACGCTCTCGCTGATCCGCGGCCTCTTCCCGGACGACCGGGAGCGGGCCACCGCGATCGGCATCTGGGGCGCGGCCGCCACCGCCGGCGCCGCGCTCGGGCCGGTGGTCGGCGGGGTGCTGCTGGAGCACTTCTGGTGGGGCTCGGTGTTCCTGATGAACATCCCGGTGCTGCTCCTGCTGCTGGTGTCCGGCGCCTGGCTGCTGCCGGAGTCCAAGGACCCGAAGCCGGGCCGCTGGGACCTGCCGAGCGTGCTGCTGTCGATGGCCGGAGTGATCGGGACGGTCTACGCGATCAAGGAGGCCGCCGCGCACGGCGTGGACCGCTGGGACGTGCCGGTCGCCTTCCTGGCCGGTACCGCCGCGCTGTTCCTCTTCGTCCGCCGCCAGCTGCGGCTGGAGACCCCGCTGCTCGACGTCCGGCTCTTCCGCGACCGCCGGTTCACCGCGGCCGTCTCGGCCTCGCTGATCTCCCTGGTCGGTCTCTCCGGTGTGATCTTCGTGGTCTCGCAGTACCTCCAGCTGGTCCGCGGCTACCAGCCGCTCCAGGCCGGCCTGGCCGAGCTGCCGGCCTTCGCGGGCTCGGTGGCCGGCGGTCTGCTGACCGCCCGGCTCGCCCGGCGCTTCGGCGCCCGCAAGGCGCTGACGGTCTGCCTGCTGGCGATGGGCCTGGGCGTGGGCGCGCTCGGCTGGCTGGAGCAGGACACCACCTACCTGGTGCTGGCCGCCTCCTTCCTGCTGACCGGGACGGCCGAGGGCGTGGTCTACACGCTCGGCGCCGGCCTGGTGCTCAGCGCCGCGCCCGCCGACAAGGCCGGCGCCGCCTCGGCGGTCTCGGAGACCGCGTACGAGCTGGGCACCGCGCTCGGCATCGCCCTGGTGGGCTCGGTGGTCGGCTCGATCTACGCGAACGGGCTGGCCGTCCCGGCCGGGACGGACCCGGCGGCCGCCGCCCGGGCCGGCGAGTCGCTGGGCTCCGCCGTCGAGACGGCGCAGGGCCTGCCGGCCGAGCTGGCGCAGCCGCTGCTGGCGAGCGCCCGGACGGCCTTCGTCCACGGCATGAACAGCGCCGGGCTGCTGGCCGCCGCCCTGCTGGCCGGGGCGGCCGTGATGACCTGGCGGCTGCTGCGCGGGCGCTCCGCCCCGGAGGCCGCCCCGGAGGGCGCGGACGCCGAGTCGCCCGTCCAGCCGAAGGTCGACGCGTAGCAGCCCGTGAGAACGGCCGTTCCCCCTGGGGAACGGCCGTTCTCCGTTGTGGACCGCTCGTTCTCCGCTGGCGCCGCGCGACTGCGGGCGCGACACCGCCGCGAGCCCTGCCCGACCGCGAGCCCTACGCGACCCCGAAGGGCAGCTCCAGCTCGGCCCAGACCACCTTGCCGTCCCGGGTGAGCCGAGTGCCCCAGCGCTGGGCCAGCTCGCTGACCAGGAACATCCCGCGCCCGCCCTCGTCCTGCTCGGCGAACGGGCGCAGCTGCGGGGCCTGCCCGCCGGCGTCGGAGACCTCGACGGTGAGCACCCGGTCGCGGAACAGCCGCAGCCGGCGCGGCGCGCCCGCGTGCAGCAGGGCGTTCGTCACGAGCTCGCTGACCAGCAGTTCGGCGTAGTCGGCGAGCGCCGTCAGGCCCCAGGTCTCCAGGGTCGCGCGGGTGAAGCGGCGGGCCTTGCCGGGCACCCGGCCGCCGCCGGTGAGCGGCAGGGTGACGACCCGGTCGGCGGGCAGCGGCAGCACCCGGGCCATGATCATCGCGATGTCGTCCTCGGTGCCGTCGGTGACCAGTGCGCCGAGGACGGCGTCACAGCTCTCCTCCAGGGTCCGCCCGGGGCCGGCCAGGGTGCGGGCCAGCCGGTCGATCCCGGCGTCCAGGTCCTGTCCGCGCCGCTCGACCAGGCCGTCGGTGTAGAGCGCGACCGTGCCGCCCTCGGGGATGGTGAACTCGATCGACTCGAAGGCCACCCCGCCGACGCCCAGCGGCACGCCGGGCGGCACCTCGACCCTGGTGGCGGTGCCGTCGGGGGCGACCCGGACCGGCGGCAGGTGCCCGGCCGAGGCGACCTGGACACTGCGCTCCAGCGGGTCGTACACCGCGCAGATGCAGGTGGCGAACTGGCCCTCGCCGATCCCCGAGGCGGTCTCGTCCAGTCGGGTGAGGACCTGCTCGGGCGGCATGTCGAGGGTGGCGAGGGTCCGGGCGACGGTGCGCAGCTGGCCCATCGTGGCGGCGGCCCGGATGCCGTGGCCCATCACGTCGCCGACCACCAGGGCGACCCGCCCGGAGGACAGCGGCACCACGTCGAACCAGTCGCCGCCGACCTCGCTGACCACGCTGCTGGGCAGGTAGCGGTAGGCGATCTCCAGGCCGAGGGTGCGGTGCACCTCCTGCGGCAGCAGGCTGCGCTGGAGGGTGAGGGCGGTCTCCCGCTCGCGGCGGTAGAGCCGGGCGTTGTCGAGCGCCAGCGCGGTGCGGGCGACCAGTTCCTCGGCGAGGGCGACGTCGGCGGCGGTGAACGGCTCGGGGTTGCGCATCCGGATGAACTCGGAGCCCCCGAGGACCATGCCCCGGGCGGTGATCGGCACCATCAGGTACGAGTGGATGCCCGCCGCCATCCCGGGGGCCACCCGGTCCTCGCTGGAGACCAGCCCGCGCAGCGCGTCCTCGTCCACGTGGGTGCGCAGCAGCGGCTTCCCGCTGCGCAGGCACTGGACGTAGCTGCGGTCGGGGCCGTACTCGGAGGTCTCGCCGACCACGTCGACGGCGTGCGCGAGGCCGGAGTCGTAGGACTCGCCGACGGCGACGGCGCGCAGCATGATGTCCCGGTCGGAGGGGATCGCGGTGGGCTCGGCGCCGCGCAGCACGGGTTCCAGCAGGTCCACGGTGGCGAAGTCGGCGAACCGGGGGACGACGGCCTCGATCAGCTCCTCGGCGGTGCGCTGGAGGTCGAGGGTGGTGCCGATCCGGGCGGTCGCCTCGGCGATGGTGGCCAGCCGTTCCTGGGCCCGGGCGGCCCGGGCCTCGGCCTGGAAGCGTTCGGTGACGTCGATGATCGAGGAGCAGACCCCGAAGATCCGCCCGGTGGAGTCCTCCAGCCGGAAGTAGGAGGCGGACCAGGCGCGGTCCCGCTTGGGGTCGCCGGGCACCCTGCCGTGCGAGCGGGCGTCCACCACGGGCTTCCCGGTCTTCAGCACCTGGCGCATGATCTGCTCGATCTCGCTGCTGTTGATGCCGGGCAGGACGGCGGATATCCGGCGGCCGAGGTGGGCGGCGACCGGTACGCCGTTCATCCGGGCGAGCGCCTCGTTGATCCGCAGGTAGCGCAGGTCGGTGTCGTAGACGGCCATGCCGATCGGCGAGCGGGCGAAGACGCCGTCCAGCACCGCGAGGTCGGCCTCGACGGCGTGCAGGGCGTGGGTGTCGGAGGCGGTGGCGAGCAGCAGCAGGGTGCCGGCCGGGCCGGCGATCGGGTAGGTGCGGAACTCCAGGTCGACCTTGTGGCCGTCGCGGTGGCGCACCGGGAGGACGCCGGACCAGCCGGTGCCGCCCATGATCCGCCCGAACAGGCCGAGGACCTCGTCGCGGTCGGACTCGTCGGTGAGGAGCCGGGCGGCGTGGCTGCCGACGGCCTCCTCCGCGGAGTACCCGAGCAGGGCTTCGGCGTCCTCGCTCCAGTGCAGGACGAGTCCGTCGTCCTGGATCAGTACCGTCGCGAGCGGGACCAGCCGATGGCCTTCGGGGCGTTCGGCCCCGGGACGTGTCGGGGCCGTGCCCCGTGCCAGGTCGGCGGTGATCGCGTCCCACTCGTGTCCGTGCATGATCAGGCAGCACCCCGGTTCGGCTCGTGCCCGGCCGGGTGGGCCTCGCGGTCCGAGCCGGCCGGGGTTCTTCTCCAGACTGCACGGACATCGGCCGCCCGGCGACCCCTTGGTCAGGGGGCGTCCGGCCGCTCCGGGTGTACGGGCGTCATGGGCGTACCGGCCGCAGCGTACTCTCCAGAACGCCCGCCCACTGCCGGATCACTCCGGAACGTCGGTGGCTGTCGTCGGTGAGCAGGTTGGCGAGGCCCAGTCCGCGGGCGAGGTCCAGTGTGGCCTGCACCGATTCGCGGACGCCGGGGAGGCTCTGGTCGGCGTCCAGGAACTCCACGGCGGCCCGGTGGGCCTCCCGGCCGACGTGGCCCTCCAGGGCGATGATCCGTTCCCGGAGCGTCTCCTCGGTGGCCGCGGCGGTCCACAGGTGGAGGGCGGCGCGGAACAGCGGGCCGGTGTAGAGGCGGACGATCATGTCGACCACGGCCCGGGTGCGGTCGGGCCCGGCGGCCGGCAGTTCGTCCGCGTGGGCGCGGACGGCTGCCAGCCGCTCGGCGGTGACGTGTTCGACGGCCGCGGTGAAGAGGTCCTCGCGGGTCGGGAAGTGGTGCTGGGCCGCGCCTCGGGAGACGCCGGCGCGTTCGGCGACGACGGAAACGGTGGAGCCGTGCCAGCCGAGCTCGGCCAGGCAGTCCACGGCCGCCGCGAGCAGCCGGGCCCTGGTGGCGCGGCTGCGGTCCTGCTGCGGGGTGCGGGCGGCGGGGTGGCTGGTCATGGCGGCGGGCGGTTCCTGTTCCGGTCGGGGCTCGGCGGCTCCCGGTCGGGGCGCGGCGGGACGATCCTCACAGACGGGCGCCGGTCCCGGGCCGCCGGGGCGGCCTCCGCCGCTCGGCGGGCGGCGGCGCTCAGCTGACGGCGGTGCGCCCCGCCTCGCGGGCGCGCAGCTCGCGGCGGAGGATCTTGCCGGCCGCGGACTTGGGGACGGCCTCGACGAACTCCACCGCGCGGACCTTCTTGTACGGGGCGACCTGGCCGGCGACGTACCCGGTGACCTCGTCCTCGGTCAGGTCGCTGCCCGGGGCGCGGACCACGAAGGCCTTGGGGCACTCGGTGCCCTCGGCGTCCGGGACGCCGATCACGGCGGCGTCGGTGATCTGCGGGTGGCCGAGCAGCACGGCCTCCAGTTCGGCGGGGGCGACCTGGTAGCCCTTGTACTTGATCAGCTCCTTGACCCGGTCGACGATGTGCAGGTAGCCGCGCTCGTCCACGAAGCCGACGTCGCCGGTGTGCAGCCAGCCCTCGGCGTCGACCACCGCGGCGGTCTCGGTGGGGCGGCCGAGGTAGCCCTTCATCACCTGGGGGCCGCGGATCAGCATCTCGCCGCGCTCGCCGGGCCCGAGGTCGGCGTCGGAGCCGTCCAGGGCGGCGATCCGCAGCTCGGTGGAGGGGAGCATCCGGCCGACCGAGCCGGGCGGGGGGTTGTCCTCGTGCGGGGAGACCACGTGGCTGACCGGGGAGAGCTCGGTCATGCCGTAGCCCTGGAGCAGGTGCGGCAGGCCGAGGCGGCGGGCGCAGGCGGTGGCGAGTTCGTGGTCCAGCGGGGCGGCGGCGCACAGCAGGTACTCGACCGTGGAGAGGTCGTACCGCTCCACGACCGGGTGCCGGGCCAGTGCGAGGGCGATCGGCGGGGCCACCACCAGGGCCTGTACCCGGTGGTCCTGGACGGTGCGGCAGAACTGTTCGAGGTCGAAGCGGGGCAGGACGACGACGGTGGCGCCGCAGCGCAGCGGCTGGTTGAGCAGCGCGGCCTGTCCGTAGATGTGGAAGAAGGGCAGGACGGCGAGCACCCGTTCGCCCTCGGCGGGGTGGTAGAGGGCGTCGCACTGGGCGAGGTTGGTGGCGATCGAGCGGTGGGTGAGCATCACGCCCTTGGGCAGGCCGGTGGTGCCGCTGGAGTACGGGAGGACGGCGATGTCCTCGGCCGGGTCGATGGCGACGTCGGGGGCGGGGCCGGGGGCGGCCAGCAGGTCTGCGAGCGAGCGGTGGCCCTCGGCGCCGTCCAGCACGATGATCTCGGCCAGCGGGCGGCCCTGTTCGGCGAGCAGTTCGGCGGCCGAACGGGCGGTCGGCAGGAAGGCGGCGACGGTGACCAGCCAGCGGGTGCCGCTGTCGCGCAGCTGCCCGGCCAGGTCGGCGGGCGTGGCCAGCGAGGAGACCGTGGTGACGGTGGCGCCGGCCCTGCTCGCGCCGTAGTAGGCCATCGGGTAGGCGGTCGAATTGGGGCTGAAGAGGGCGACGACGTCGCCGCGGCGCACGCCTGTCGCGGCCAGCCCGGCGGCCACCCGCTCGACGGAGGAGGCGAGTCGGGCGTAGCTGACGGTCTCGCCGGTGAGGCCGTCGATCAGGGCCGGCCGGTCGCCGTGCGCCGCCGCGGCGCCGAGCACCGCCTCGTGGATCGGCAGGTCGACCACGGGGACGTCGGGGAACTCGCTTCGGAACACCAAGGTGGGCCTCCAGTAAGGAAGTTGACGCTGCAACGAACCGGCGGGCAAATTCGGTGCGAGGGCGCTTTCAGGAGCATACGGACAGTCAGGGTGCTGGCTCCGCCATTGTGGGGAACCCGTGATGGAGCAGGGGAGGCGCAGGTGGTCCCGGGGGGCGCCCGCCCGCACGGCGCGCACCACCGCCGCCCGCCCCGGGGGCTCTTCCCCGCCCCCGGGGCACTCACGCCGGACGCCCGTTCCCGCCCGCTCGCCCCGCCCGCCCGTCCGCACGCCTCGCTCGCCCGTCCGACCGGCCGGAGGTCAGTACGACCTGGGCAGCCCCAGGGTATGCTGGGCGACGTAGTTGAGCACCATCTCGCGGCTGACCGGGGCCACCCGCCCCACCCGGGTGGCGGCCAGCAGCGCGCCCAGTCCGTACTCCTGGGTCAGGCCGTTGCCGCCGAGGGTCTGCACCGCCTGGTCGACGGTCCGGGCGGCGGCCTCCCCCGCGGCGTACTTGGCCATGTTGGCGGCCTCCCCGGCGGCGAGGTCCTCGCCCGCGTCGTAGAGCAGCCCGGCCTTCTGGGTCATCAGCCGGGCCAGCTCGATCTCCACCGCGCACTGGGCGAGCGGGTGGGCCAGGCCCTGGTGGGCGCCGATCGGGGTGGACCAGACGGTGCGGGTCTTCGCGTACTCCACGGCCTTGCCGAGGGCCTGCCGGGCCAGGCCGAGCGAGAAGGCGGCGGTCAGGACGCGCTCGGGGTTGAGGCCGGCGAACAGCTGGAGCAGGCCCGCGTCCTCGTCGCCGACCAGGGCGTCGGCGGGCAGCCGGACGTCGTCCAGGAACACCTGGAACTGCTTCTCCGGGGCGACGAGCTCCATCGGGATCGCCCGGTACTCGAAACCGGGCGCCTCGCGCGGGACGACGAACAGACAGGGCTTCAGCTTGCCGGTGCGAGCGTCCTCGGTGCGGGCGACGAACAGCACCGCGTCCGCGTGGTCGATGCCGGAGACGAAGACCTTGCGGCCGGTCAGCAGCCAGTCCTCGCCGTCCCGGCGGGCGACGGTGGAGATCCGGTGCGAGTTGGAGCCGGCGTCCGGTTCGGTGATGCCGAAGGCCATCTTGCGGCTGCCGTCGGCCAGGCCCGGCAGCCAGCGGCGCTTCTGCTCCTCGGTGCCGTAGCGGGCGATCACCGTGCCGCAGATCGCCGGGGAGACGATGAGCAGCAGCAACGGGCAGCCGGCGGCGCCGAGTTCCTCCAGCACGATGGCGAGGTCGGTGATGCCGCCGCCTCCTCCGCCGTACTCGGCGGGCAGGTTGACGCCGAGGTAGCCGGCCCGGCCGGCCTCCGCCCACAGTTCGTCGGCGGGCTCGCCGGCCCGCGCCTTGGCGAGGTAGTACGAGGAGCCGTAGCGGCGGCCGAGGTCGCCGACGGCCCGGCGCAGGTCGCGGCGCTCGGGGGTCTCCAGGAGCTGACTGCCGATGGTGGACATGCGGGTCCTTCCTCAGGCTTCGGTGGGCTCTCGGGCTTCGGTGGCTTCTCGGGCTCGGGTGGGGTTCTCACGCCTCGGGTGGGGTTCTCAGGCCTCGGCGGGCCGGACGACGGCCAGCAGGGCGCCGGTCTCGACCTGCCGGCCGGGGGCGACGAGCAGGTCGACGAGGGTGCCGTCGGCGGGGGCGGCGACCCGGTGCTCCATCTTCATCGCCTCCAGCACCAGCAGCGGCTGCCCCGCGGTGACGGTGTCCCCTGCGGCGGCCGCGACCCGGACGACGGTGCCCGGCATCGGGGCGAGCAGCGCGCCGGGGTCGGTGCGGACGGCGGGGTCGGGGAAGCGCGGCAGGGCGGTGAGTGCGACGCCGCCGTCGGGGGTGTCGACGTACACCCGGTCGCCGTACCGGGCGACGGGGTAGGCGCGGCGCAGCCCGCCCTCGGACAGCACGACCCGGTCCGGCGCCGCCTCGACCAGCTCGGTCTCCGGGTGGTCCTCGGCCAGCAGGCCGGCCCGGGTGAGCCGGTAGCGGACCTCGGTCTCGGTGCCGTCGGCGCTCCGGTAGCGCTTGACCTGCGGCTGGGAGGGCAGGTTGCGCCAGCCGGACGGGAAGGGGCTTCGGCGGGCGGCGGCGTCGGCGAGGGCGGCGGCCAGCGCGGCGCGTCGCACGGCGCCGGCGGCCGGGGCGACGAGTTCGGCCGTGTGCTCGGCCAGGAAGCCGGTGTGCAGCCGTGCGGCCAGGAACGCCGGGTGGCGCAGCGCGCGGATCAGCAGCTCCCGGTTGGTGGCCGGGCCGTGGACGCGGGCCCGGGCGAGCGCGTCGGCGAGCCGGCGGGCGGCGGCGGCGCGGGTCGGCGCCCAGGCGGTCACCTTGGCGAGCATCGCGTCGTAGTGCGGGGTGATCTCGTCGCCGGCCGCCACGCCGGAGTCCAGTCGGAGCCCGGAGCCGGTGAACTCCTGGTGCGGGACCGTGAGTTCGAGCCGGTGCAGGGTGCCGGTGGCGGGCTGCCAGTCCCGGGCCGGGTCCTCGGCGTAGAGCCGCGCCTCGATCGCGTGGCCGGTGGTCGGCGGCGGGGCCGGCGCGGGCAGCGGGTCCCCTTCGGCGACGGCGAGCTGGAGGGCGACCAGGTCCAGGCCGGTGACGGCCTCGGTGACCGGGTGTTCGACCTGGAGGCGGGTGTTCATCTCCAGGAAGAAGAACCGGCCGTCCTCGGCGAGCAGGAACTCGGCGGTGCCGGCGCCGGTGTAGCCGATCGCCTTCGCGGCATCGCGGGCGGCCGTGTACAGCCCGGCCCTGACCTCGGCCGGCAGGCCGGGGGCCGGGGCCTCCTCGATCACCTTCTGGTGGCGCCGTTGCAGCGAGCAGTCCCGGTCGCCGACCGCCCAGACGGCGCCGTGGGCGTCGGCCAGCAGCTGGACCTCGACGTGCCGCCCGGTGGGCAGGTAGCGCTCGCAGAACACCTCGTCGGAGCCGAAGGCCTTGGCCGCCTCGGCGCGGGCCGCCGTCAGTTCGCCGGGCAGCTCCGCGAGGCTCCGCACCACGCGCATGCCGCGCCCGCCGCCGCCCGCGGCCGCCTTGACCAACACCGGCAGGTCGGCCTCGGTCGGCTCGGCGAGGGCGTCGAGCACCGGCACTCCGGCCTCGGCCATCAGCCGCTTGGCGGCCGTCTTGGAGCCCATCGCGGCGATCGCGGCCGGCGGCGGGCCGACCCAGACCAGGCCGGCGTCCAGCACGGCCCGCGCGAACCCGGCGCTCTCGGAGAGGAATCCGTACCCGGGGTGGACGGCGTCGGCCCCGGCGGCGAGCGCGGCCCGGACGATCAGGTCGGCGCGCAGGTAGGTGTCGGCGGGCACGGCGCCGGGCAGCCGGACGGCGGCGTCGGCCTCGCGGACGTGCGGGGCCCCGGCGTCCGGGTCGGAGTGGACGGCGGTGGTCGCGATGCCCAGTTCCCGGCAGGTGCGGAAGACCCGGCGGGCGATCTCGCCCCGGTTGGCGACCAGCAGGTTGGTGATCATGTAGTCCCTCAGAATCGGAAGACGCCGTAGCCGCGCGCGCCCTCGACCGGCGCGTTGTGGACCGCGGACAGGCAGAGGCCGAGCACCGTCCGGGTGTCGCGCGGGTCGATCACGCCGTCGTCGTAGAGCCGGCCGGAGAGGAACACCGGCAGCGACTCCGCCTCGATCTGCTGCTCGACCATCGCCCGGATCGCCGCGTCCGCGTCCTCGTCGTACGGCTGCCCCTTCGCCGCGGCGGACTGCCGGGCGACGATCGACAGCACGCCGGCGAGCTGTTGCGCCCCCATCACGGCGGACTTGGCGCTCGGCCAGGAGAACAGGAAGCGCGGCCGGTACGCCCGGCCGCACATGCCGTAGTGCCCGGCCCCGTACGAGGCGCCCATCAGCACCGACAGGTGCGGGACGGTGGAGTTCGCGACGGCGTTGATCATCATCGCGCCGTGCTTGATGATGCCGCCCTGCTCGTAGTCCTTGCCGACCATGTAGCCGGTGGTGTTGTGCAGGAACAGCAGCGGGGTGTTCCGCTGGTTGGCCAGCTGGATGAACTGGGCGGCCTTCTGGGACTCCTGGCTGAACAGCACGCCCTGGGCGTTCGCCAGGATGCCGACCGGGTAGCCGTGCAGACGGGCCCAGCCGGTGGCCAGGCTGGTGCCGTAGAGCGGTTTGAACTCGTCGAAGTCGGAGCCGTCGACGATCCGGGCGATCACCTCGCGCGGGTCGAAGGGCACCTTGAGGTCGCCGGGGACGATGCCGAGCAGCTCCTCCTCGGCGTACTTCGGGGGCTCGGCCAGCGGGTCGGGTCCCGGGCCGGGCTTGCGGTGGTCGAGCCGGGCGACGATCCGGCGGGCGATCCGCAGCGCGTCCGCCTCGTCCGCGGCGACATGGTCGGCCAGGCCGGAGGTCCGGGCGTGCATCTCGGCGCCGCCCAGCGACTCGTCGTCGGCCTCCTCTCCGGTGGCCATCCGCACCAGCGGCGGGCCGCCGAGGAACACCTTGGCGCGGTCCTTGACCAGCACGGTGTGGTCGGACAGGCCCGGCACGTAGGCGCCGCCGGCCGTCGAGTTGCCGAACACCACGGCCACGGTGGGGATTCCGGCGGCGGACAGCCGGGTGAGGTCGCGGAACAGGGCGCCGCCGGGGATGAAGATCTCCTTCTGGCTGGGCAGGTCGGCGCCGCCGGACTCGACCAGGCTGACCAGCGGGAGGCGGTTGTCCAGCGCGATCTCGTTGGCGCGCAGGGCCTTGCGGAGGGTCCACGGGTTGCTGGCGCCGCCGCGCACGGTCGGGTCGTTGGCGGTGATCACGCACTCGACGCCCTCGATCACCCCGATGCCGGTGACCAGGGCCGCGCCGACCGGGTGGTCGCTCCCCCAGGCGGCCAGCGGGGACAGCTCCAGGAACGGGGAGTCCTGGTCGACCAGCAGCTCGATCCGCTCGCGGGCCGGCAGTTTGCCGCGCCCGCGGTGGCGTTCCAGGTAGCGGGGGCCGCCGCCCGCCAGCGCCTTGGCGTGCTCGGTGTCGAGTTCGGCGAGCTTGGCGACCATCGCGGCGCGGTGCTCGGCGTGGTCGGGCCCGGCCGGGTCGACGCGGGTGGTCAGGACGGTCACAGCAGGGCCTCCGGGATGTCGAGGTGGCGGGCCCGCAGCCACTCCCCCAGGGCCTTGGCCTGTGGGTCGAAGCGGTGCCGGGCGGCGACGCCCTCGCCGAGCAGGCCGGTGAGGGTGAAGTTGACCGCGCGCAGGTTCGGCAGCAGGTACCGGGCGACGGGCAACTCGGCCGCCTCGGGCAGCAGTTCGCGCAGCAGCTCGACGGTGAGGGTGTGGGCCAGCCAGCGCCAGCCCTCCTCGGAGCGGGCCCAGACACCGAGGTTGGCATCCCCGCCCTTGTCCCCGCTGCGCGCGCCGGCCACCAGGCCGAGCGGGGCCCGGCGGGTGGGCCCGTCCGGCAGCGGCGCGGGCAGCTCCTGGACGACGTCGCCCGGTCGGGAGGTGGCCGGGGCCGGCGGTACGGCGATCCGGCGACCGTCCGGCAGCACGGCGGTGTGCCCGACGGCCTTCGCGTCGACGTACGCGGCACCGAACACCCCGTACGGAGCGCCCGGCCCGGGCGGCGCGGTGAGATGGAAGCCCGGGTACCCGGACAGGCCCGACTCCACGGCCGCCCTGCCGAGTTCGCGCCCCACCCTGGCCGGGTCCGGGTCACGGGCGGACAGCCTCAGCAGCGCGGAGGCGGCCTCCTCGGTCGGGGCGTCCGGGTGGTCGGTGCGGGCGAGCGTCCAGCGCAGCTCGGCCGGGCGGGCCTCCGGCGGCAGCGCCTCGGCGAACTGCCGCCGCACCAGCGCCGCCTTGGCCTCGATGTCCAGGCCGGTGAGGACGAACACCACCTCGTTGTGGTGGCCGCCGAGCCGGTTGAGGCCGACCTTGAGGGTGGGCGGCGGGGCCTCGCCGCGCACTCCGTCGATCCGCACCCGGTCCGGGCCCTCCTCGGCGAGCCGGACGGTGTCCAGCCGGGCCGTGACGTCCGGGCCGAGGTAGTGCGGTCCGCCGGTCTCGTACAGGAGTTGGGCGGTGACGGTGCCGATGGTGACGGCGCCGCCGGTGCCCGGGTGCTTGGTGATCACGCTGGAGCCGTCGGCGCGCAGTTCGGCGAGCGGGAAGCCGGGCCGGGTGACGTCGTGCTCCCGGAAGAAGGCGTAGTTGCCGCCGGTCGCCTGCGCCCCGCACTCCAGCACGTGCCCGGCCACCACGGCCCCGGCCAGGGCGTCCAGGTCCTCGGCCGTCCATCCGAACCGGGCGATCGCGGGCCCGGCGACCAGGGCGGCGTCGGTGACCCGCCCGGTGACCACCACGTCCGCCCCCTCGGCCAGGCAGGCGGCGACGCCGAACCCGCCCAGATAGGCGTTGGCCGCCAACAGTCCATCCGGCAGGCCGAGTTCGGCCCGGCGTGGCAGCAGGTCGTCACCCTCGACATGGGCGACGACCGCTTCCACGCCCAGCCGCCGCGCCAGAGCGCGCAGCTCCTCGGCCAGCCGGGCCGGGTTGAGCCCGCCCGCGTTGACCACGATCCGCACGCCCCGCTCGCGGGCCAGGCCGAGGCACTCCTCCATCTGCCGCAGGAAGGTGCGGGCGTAGCCGAGCGACGGGTCCTTCAGCCGGTCCCGGGCGAGGATCAGCATCGTCAGCTCGGCCAGGTAGTCACCGGTGAGCACGTCCAGCGGCCCGCCGGTGAGCATCTCCCGCACCGCGGCGAAGCGGTCCCCGTAGAAACCCGAGGCGTTGCCGATCCGCAGCACCGCGCCGTCGTCCACCAATGCGCCTCCCCTGTCGGCGAGTTGGGCGCACCCTCGGCGGGCGCCGCCGGCAGCAGCGTGGCACCGGCCGGAGAAAAAAGCAATCACGCTTGCTTGTTTCGGCCCGACCCGGCTCAGCCGGCCGGGCAGCCGTCGCGACGCTCCGCGGCGGGGATGCCGCGAAGTTGCCGGTTCGCGGGCCGCGGCTCGCCAACCGGCAACTGCCGAGGCCACAGCGGGAGTGTGCCGCACAACCATTGACCCGGAGTCAGTGATTCCGGAAAGATGCGCGACCATGACTACGCGCGTAAACCTTTTGTCAAGACGGCTGGTCGCGCCACTGCGGTGGGCCGCCCTGCTGTCGGTGCTGGTGTCGGTCGGCGTGTTCTTCGCCGGTGCCGAGCCGGCCCACGCGGCGCCCGCCTGCGGAGTGCTCTCCACCGGTGCGGCGAGCCAGGCGAACGCCGCCGTCCGCTCCGCGTGCGGGCAGATGGGCACCCCGTACTCGTGGGGCGGCGGCCACGGCTCGCAGCCCGGCCCGACGTACGGCCTCTGCGACTCCGCCAACGGCGCGCCCAACGACTGCAACGTCCGCGGTCTGGACTGCTCCGGCCTCGTCCGCTACGCCTACTACCTGGCGGTCGGCGAGGACGTCATCAACGGCACCACGCGCACCCAGTGGCCGACCTCCCGGGCCGTCGCCCGCTACTACCGGGCGGACGGGACCGCACCGCTGCTCCCCGGCGACCTGGTGTACTTCGGCAACACCGCCTCCACCATCCACCACGTCGCGATGTACCTCGGACAGGGCTACATCGTCGAGGCCCCGTACTCCGGCGGCTACGTCCAGGTGGCGCCGCTCTCCTCGCACGGCGACTACTACGGCGCCATCCGCCTCTACGGCCCCGGCAGCACCACCCCGCCCACCCCGCCGACCACCCCGCCGCCGGCCAACAGCGGCCAGTACTGGGTGGACACCAACGCCACCGCGCCGGTGTACGGCTCCCCCACCTCCACCACCAGCACCGGGACCCTGTACCAGGGCACCAACTACGTGTACTGCAAGGCCTGGGGCCGTGAGGTCTCCAACGGCACCAACTACAACCACTGGTGGCTGAAGACCGACCCGGACTCGGGCCCCGGCGGCCAGTGGGTCTCGGCGTACTACCTGTCCCGCTGGGGCAACGACGTGGCCAAGGCCAACGACGGCACGGTCATCCCCACCTGCCAGGGCGGCGGCGCCCCGCCCGCCACCGGCAAGTACTGGGTGGACACCTTCGCCAACGCGAGCGTCTACTCCTCGCCCACCTCCACCAACGCCACCGGGACCCTGTACCAGGGCACGAACTACGTGTACTGCAAGGCCTGGGGCCGTGAGGTCTCCAACGGCAGCAGCTACAACCACTGGTGGCTGAAGACCGACTCGGACGGCGGCCCGGCCGGTCAGTGGGTGTCCGCCTTCTACCTGACCCGCTGGGGCAGCGACACGGCCAAGGACAACAACGGCACCACCATCCCCGACTGCTAGGCCCCGTCCGGGGCCCCCGCCCCCGGGACCGCCGCGCCGACCGATCAGGATTCGAGAAGCGCCCGGCCCGGGGGCGCGCCTAGCGTTGCGGTCATGAACGACATCACCATCCACTGGACCTTCCTCCCCCACACCGACCCCGAGGCCTCCCTCGCCTTCTACCGCGACCTGGTCGGCTTCGAGGTGCGCAGCGACATCGGCGGCGGCCCGATGCGCTGGATCACCGTGGGCCCGGCCGGCCGGCCCGACGTCTCCCTGGTACTGGAGCCGGCCGCCGCCGACCCGGGCCGCACCGAGGAGGAGCAGCGGACCATCACCGAGATGATGGCCAAGGGCACCTACGCCCGGATCGTCCTCGGCACCCACGACCTGGACGGCGTCTTCGACCGGCTGAAGTCCGGCGGCGCCGAGCTCGTCCAGGAGCCGACCCTCCAGCCGTACGGCATCCGCGACTGCGCGTTCCGCGACCCGGCGGGCACTATGGTCCGGTTCAACGAGCTGGGCTGAGCCGGGTCGGGCCGACCCCGTCGGCCCGACCCGGACCCACCGGCCCACACCGGACCCACGGACCCCCCAGACCGCCGAGAGCCAGGGAGCGAAGAGAACGATGCCCAAGCGGACGGACGCGCGGCCGCACGTCGCCGACAGCCACGACCTGATCCGCGTGCACGGCGCACGCGAGAACAACCTGAAGGACGTCAGCGTCGACATCCCCAAGCGCCGGCTGACGGTGTTCACCGGCGTGTCCGGCTCGGGCAAGAGCTCGCTGGTCTTCGACACCATCGCCGCCGAGTCCCAGCGGCTGATCAACGAGACCTACAGCGCCTTCGTCCAGGGCTTCATGCCCACCCTGGCCCGCCCCGAGGTGGACGTCCTCGAAGGCCTGACCACCGCGATCATCGTCGACCAGCAGCGGATCGGCGCCGACCCGCGCTCCACCGTCGGCACCGCCACCGACGCCAACGCCATGCTGCGCATCCTGTTCAGCCGCCTCGGCACCCCGCACATCGGCTCCCCCAAGGCCTTCTCCTTCAACGTCCCCTCGATCAGCGGCGCCGGCGCCGTCACCGTCGAGCGCGGCGGCCGGACGGTCAAGGAGCGGCGCAGCTTCAGCATCACCGGCGGCATGTGCCCGCGCTGCGAGGGCCGGGGCACCGTCTCGGACATCGACCTCACCCAGTTGTACGACGACAGCAAGTCGATCTCCGAGGGCGCGTTCACCATCCCCGGCTGGAAGACGGACAGCTGGTGGACGGTCGGCGTCTACGCCAACTCGGGCTTCCTCGACCCGGACAAGCCGATCCGGAAGTTCACCAAGAAGGAGATGCGGGACTTCCTGTACCGGGAGCCCACCAAGGTCAAGGTCAACGGCGTCAACCTCACCTACGAGGGCCTGATCCCCAAGATCCAGAAGTCCATGCTCTCCAAGGACAAGGACGCGCTGCAGCCGCACATCCGGGCCTTCGTGGAGCGGGCCGTCACCTTCGCCGCCTGCCCCGACTGCGGCGGCACCCGGCTCAGCGAGGCGGCCCGCTCCTCGAAGATCGCCGGGATCAGCATCGCCGACGCCTGCGCTACGCAGATCAGCGACCTCGCCGACTGGGTCCGCGGCCTCGACGAGCCCTCGGTGGCGCCGCTGCTCGGCTCCCTCGGGCAGGCCCTCGACTCCTTCGTGGAGATCGGCCTCGGCTACCTCTCGCTGGACCGCCCCACCGGCACCCTCTCCGGCGGTGAGGCGCAGCGGGTCAAGATGGTCCGCCACCTCGGCTCCTCGCTCACCGACACCACCTACGTCTTCGACGAGCCGACCACCGGCCTGCACCCGCACGACATCGACCGGATGAACAGGCTGCTGCTGCGCCTGCGGGACAAGGGCAACACGGTGCTGGTGGTGGAGCACAAGCCGCAGACCATCGCGATCGCCGACCACGTGGTCGACCTCGGCCCCGGGGCCGGTACGGCGGGCGGCGCGGTCTGCTACGAGGGCGGCGTCGAGGGGCTGCGCACCAGCGGCACGGTGACCGGCCGGCACCTGTCCGACCGTACGGCGCTGCGGAAGGACGTGCGGGAGCCGACCGGTGTGCTGGAGATCCGCGGCGCGAGCACCCACAACCTGCGGGACGTGGACGTGGACGTCCCGCTCGGGGTGCTCACGGTGGTGACGGGGGTGGCCGGCTCGGGCAAGAGCTCACTGATCCACGGCTCGCTGCGGCAGGGGCCGGGGGCCGCCGGCGAGGGCGTGGTCTCGGTCGACCAGGGTTCGATCAAGGGCTCCCGGCGCAGCAACCCGGCCACCTACACCGGGCTGCTGGAGCCGGTCCGCAAGGCCTTCGCCAAGGCCAACGGGGTGAAGCCGGCCCTGTTCAGCGCCAACTCGGAGGGCGCCTGTCCGACCTGCAACGGCGCCGGGGTGGTCTACACCGACCTGGCGATGATGGCCGGGGTGGCCACCACCTGCGAGGACTGCGAGGGCAAGCGCTACCAGCCGGCGGTGCTGGAGTACCGCCTGGGCGGGCGGGACATCGCCGAGGTGCTGGCCATGCCGGTGACCGAGGCGCTGGAGTTCTTCGGCTCGGGCGAGGCGAAGCTCCCGGCCGCGCACCGCGTCCTGGAGCGGCTGGCGGACGTCGGCCTCGGCTACCTGAACCTCGGCCAGCCGCTCACCACGCTCTCCGGCGGCGAGCGGCAGCGGCTCAGGCTGGCGACCCACATGGCGGACAAGGGCGGCGTCTACGTCCTGGACGAGCCGACCACCGGTCTGCACCTGGCCGACGTCGAGCAGCTGCTCGGGCTGCTGGACCGGCTGGTCGAGTCCGGCAAGTCGGTGATCGTGATCGAGCACCACCCGGCGGTGATGGCGCACGCCGACTGGATCATCGACCTCGGGCCGGGGGCCGGGCACGACGGCGGCCGGGTGGTCTTCGAGGGCACCCCGGCCGAGCTGGTGGCCGCCCGGTCCACGCTGACCGGCGAGGCGCTGGCCCGGTACCTGGGCTGAGCCGTCCCGGGGCCGCCCGGCCGGTCAGGGCCGGAACGACGCCGCCTCCGCCGCCGGTGAGGCACCGGTGGCGGAGGCGGCGTCGGCCGTGGACGGGGACCACGGGCGGGGACTACGGCTTGATGCGAACCACCTGCGGGTCGTGGTCGCTGGCCTGCTTGGCGAACTCGGCGTTGATGTGCACCACGTCGTACTTGGCGTAGCCCACCTCGGGGCTGACCAGGATGTGGTCCAGCACCTGCGAGTTGCCCTGGTAGACGTACGAGTACTGCTCGGTCTCCGGCAGCTCGTTCACCAGGTCGCGCAGCACGCCGTCCTTGGTGAGCGCGGCGAGCGCGGGCGAGAACTGGTAGTCGTTGAAGTCGCCGAGGGAGACGACCTTGGCCGTCTTGTCGGCGGCCAGCAGCTGGGCGACGAAGCCCTGCTCGACGGTGGCCTGCTTGATCCGCTGCACCTCGGAGCTGCGGGTCGGCTGCTGGAAGCGGCTGTCGATGCCCTGGTCGCCACCCTTGCTGTTGAAGTGGTTGGCGATCACGAAGACCTTCTTGCCGCGGAAGGAGAACTGGCCGACCAGGGGCTTGCGGCTGTTGGTCCAGGCCTCGTCGTTCGGCTCGATCCGGCCGGGCGAGGCGGTCAGCGCGGTGTTCGCGCCGGTGCCGGCCACGCCGACGGCGGTGGTGGCGTCGCCGCCGGGTATGTCGGTGAAGGACACCCGCTGCGGGTTGAACAGGAAGACCTGGCGGATGTTGCCGCCGGGCTCGCCGCCGTCCTTGCCGTCCTGCGGGTCGACCGAGCGCCAGTCGTAGGCCGGGCCGCCGGCCGCCTTGATCGCGGCGATGAACTTGGCGACGGTCTGGCTCGCGTCGACCGTGCCGTCGTTCTTGTTGCCGTTGTTGTCCTGGATCTCCTCCAGGGCGACGATGTCGGGCGAGCGCAGGTTGGTGACGATGCCCTGGGCCAGCTCGGCGAACTTGGCGTCCGGGTTGGTCGGGGCCAGGTTCTCCACGTTGTAGGTGGCGAGGGTGAGTTCGCGGTCGGTCGCCTGGGGGGTGACCTCGCGCTGGAGGTGGTTGTCCTTCAGGGCGCCCATGGTGCCGGCGACCAGGGTGTAGCCGCCGAACTGGTTGTAGTCCAGCGGGCCGGTGGTGGCGCCGGTCAGCTCGTCGCCGACGTTGGCCACCGGGAACGGCTGCTGGTTCACCGGCGCCTGCTGCTGCACCATCAGGCGGCCGACGTTGGGCTCCTTGTACGACTCGTACAGCAGGCCGCCGCGCTTGCTGCGCTGGTCCTGCTTGTCGGCGGCGACCCACAGCTCGTTGTACTTGTCGGTCGCCTGCACCACCCGGACGTCGTTGACCTGGACGAGCATGCCCTCCAGGGACGCGTAGAAGTCCAGGGTGTACTTCTCCGGGTTGAGCACCACCGACTCGATGGAGCCGTCCGGGCCGGCCGGCGGGGCGTAGCGGCCCGGGATGTTGCGGGTGTCCACGACCACCGGGGCGGGCAGCGGGTTGCCGGCCGAGAGCACGGTGATGCCGGGGGTGCTGAGCTCGGTGATGGACTGCGAGCCGCCGGCGAAGTTCGGGTAGTACCGGGTGACCTTGGCACTGACCAGCACCGAGTCGCCGACCTTCACGGTCGGGTTGCCGCCGGTGTAGACGAAGATGCCCTCGCCGGTGGCCGGGTCGGCGTCGGGGTTCGGGTCCTGCATCCAGAAGCCCTTGGAACTGCCGTACGCGCGCAGGCCGGTGACGATGCCGGGCACGCCGGTGACGGCCTTTCCGATCTGCGGGGACGTCCGGGTGTTGCCCTTGATGTCGTGGATCCGCAGCGGGCCGGCCTCGGTCGGAGCGGGCGTCGCGGGCGTGGCGGCGTTGGCCACCGGCAGCGGGACGAGGACCAGCGAGGCGGCCAGCGCGGCCGGGATCAGGGCGGCGCGCAGCAGGGTACGGCGCGGGCGGGGTGCGGGGGCGGTGGTCACCGGGGCAGGGCTCCTAGCTCCGTCGTGCGGCACGGGGTGGCACGGCGGTCCGGGCGGAGGCGCGCTCGAGCGCGCTGCTCGCGTAGGGAAGTAGCGGGGGAACGGAAGGCCGCCCCCCGCGGCGCCCATCAAGATACGCGCGTAGAAAACGCCCCGACAAGACCTGATCGGTGAACTGCTGGTTCCCCGGGGGTGACGTGAGGGGTGTTCAGCCCTGGTTCCTCACAGGCTGCTTCCAGCGGACTCCCAGGAAGACTCGATCCGCTCGACGACCAGCTCGCACAGCTCGTGGGTGCGCAGCGCGTCGTGGGCGTCCAGCCGCTGCCCGGCGCGGACGGCCGTCAGGAAGGCCAGCACGCACTGCTCGATGCCGCGCTGACGGGCCACCGGCACCCAGTCGCCGCGGCGGCGGACGGTCGGCTGGCCGCGGTGGTCGACCACCTCGGCCAGGTTGCGCACCTCGCGCTTGGAGTCGCCGCCGGAGACCTCCAGCACCTCCTCGGTGGAACCGGAGACGCGGTTCATGATGCCCAGCGCGGTGAAGCCCTCGCCGCCGAGGGTGAGCACCACGTGCTCGACCAGTCCGTCCCGCACCCGCGAGCGGACGTCGACGTGCTCGATCTCGCCGGGCGCCAGGAAGCGCAGCACGTCCACCACGTGGATGAAGTCGTCGTACACCAGGGTGCGGGCGGTCTCGGCCAGACCCTCGCGGTTCTTCTGGAGCACGATCAGGTCCCGCGGGCGCTCCTTGGCCTGGGCGTAGCCGGGCGCGTGGCGGCGGTTGAAGCCGACCATCAGCGAGCGGCCGGTGCGGTCGGCGAGGTCGACCAGCCTGCGCGCGCCGTCCAGGGTGTAGTCGAGCGGCTTGTCCACGAAGACGTCCACGCCGGCGGTGAGCAGCCGCTCGACGATCGGGACGTGCGCGGCGGTGGCGGCGTGCACGAACGCGGCCCCGATGCCACTGCCGATCAGCGCATCGAGGTCGGTGAAGCGGTGCTCGGGGGCGATCCGGTGGGCCTCGCCGATCCGGTCCAGCTTGGCCGCGTCCCTGGTCATCAGCCGCAGGTCGAGCCCGGGCAGCGCGGTGAGCACCGGCAGATAGGCCTTCTGCGCGATGTCGCCGAGGCCGATCACCCCGACCGGGAACGGGGTCTCGGTCACTGCGCTCGCGTTCATCGGGCCTCCTGCCGGTGGGGTGGTCGTCCGGGTACACCCTAGGCTGCGGGCCGGCCGGGCTCGGCCTCCGGGACGGCCGCCCGAGCCCGAGGTCCGGCCGCGGCCACCGCCCGGCCACGGCGCGCACCAGCAGTCGGCCGGGCCGACTTCCCGCGCGGCGGCGGGCCTCAGCTCGCGCGGGCGGCCGCCGCGAGGTAGGCCGCGCCCGACGGGAGCAGCGGGGGCAGCGCGGCGGCGGCCGGGTGCCAGGGGGCCTCGTACTCCCAGCAGACCCAGGCGTCCGGCGGCAGCAGGCGCAGGCAGTCGGCGATCGGCAGGGCGCCGGCACCCAGGGGGAGCGGGGTGCGGTCGTGCGGTCCGGCGATGTCCTTGACCTGGACGTGGCCGAGGTACGGCGCCAGCGCGGCATGGGACTCGGCGGGGGTCTCGGCGGCGAGGTGGGTGTGCATCAGGTCCCACAGGGCGCCGACGGCGGGGTGGGCGACGCGCTCCAGCAGTCCGGCCACCGCCCGTCCGCCGCGGTGGGAGTCGTGGGTCTCGACCAGGACGCGCACGCCGAGCCGCCGGGCCTCCTCCGCCATGGCGGTGAGCCGTCGGACGGCCCGGTCGTCGGCCTCGTCCCGGGGGCCGTCGCCGCCGCGCGGGAAGACCCGGACGGCGGGCGCGCCCAGGTCCGCGGCGAGGCGCAGGTGGGTGCGCAGCGCCTCCGTCACCGGGGCGTCCGCCCCGGGGGCGGCGACGCCGACGTAGGAGGCGAGCGCGAGGGGGGTGAGGCCGTGGGCCCGCAGGGTGCGGGCGGCGGCGCGGCGTTCCGGGCCGGTCATCGCGGGGTGGACGGACTCGCCCTCGGCGCAGCGCAGTTCGAGCCCCGCCCAGCCGTGGTCGGCGGCCAGCCGGGCGGCCTCGGCCAGCGGGAGCCCGGGGACCCCGAGCGTGGAGTAGGCGAGCGGCATGACGGCTCCGTGGCTTGTCGGGACGGCCGGGAGAGGCCGGAGAAGGGCCGGGGGAACGCTGGGGAACACTGGGGACGCCTGTGGAAGGCCGTGGAAGACCCTGGAAGGCCTGGGGAAGGCCGGGCCAAGGATATATTCAAGCCGAGACAAAGTCCTGACCCGCCCGGGCCCGACCCGGTCCGAGGAGCCCGCGATGCCCCCGAGCCGTACCCCCGCCACCGCCACGACGCAGACCGTCGCCCAGGTGAACCAGACCGTCCTGCTGGAGGTGCTGCGGCGGCACGGCACGCTGTCCCGGCAGCGGCTGGCCGCCGAGAGCGGGCTCAGCACCGCGACCGTGCACCGGCTGGTGGAGGTGCTGCGGGCCGAGGGGCTGGTGGAGGTGGAGACGGAGCGGGCGCCGTCCAGCGGCGGCCGGCCGCCCCAGCTGATCCGCTACAACGCCCGCGCGCAGACCGTGCTGGCGATCGCGGTGCGCCCGCGCCGGATCGTCGGCGTGGTCGCGGCCCTGGACGGCACGGTGCTGCACGAGACCGAGCACCACTGGGCGTTCCCCGGCCCGGACCGGCCGCGGGAGATCACCGCCGAGGACCTGACCGGCCCGCTGCTCGCGCTGGTGGACGGCCTGCGGGACTGGGCCGGACGGCACGCGGGCGCCCCCCGCGCCCTCGTCGTGGGCGTGCCCGGGGTGGTCCGGGACCGCACCGGGCTGGTGGAGTTCGCGCCCGCGCTGGACTGGCCCGGACTGCGGCTGGGGGTGCTGCTCCAGGAGCGCTACGGCGTCCCGGTGGCGGTCGAGAGCAACGTCAACCTGGTCGCGCTGGCCGTCCGGGAGTCGCCGGCCGCGTCCGGGGTGAGCGACCTGGCGGCCGTCGTGGTGGGCATCGAGGTCGGCGCCGGGATCGTGCTGGACGGCCGGCTGCACCGCGGCCGGCTGGGCGCGGCCGGGGCGCTCGGCCACCTGATGGCCGGGCACGCGGCGCTGGACCGGCCGCTCGGGCGGACCGGCGACACCCAGGCGAGGATCGGCGACCACGCGGTGGACCGGCGGATCACCGAGGCGGGCCTGACGGTCTCCGGCAGCCCGGCCGAGCGGGTGGCGGGACTGTTCCGGCTGGGGCGGGAGGGCGATCCGGCGGCGGTGCGGCTGATCGGCGAGCTCACCGACGACCTGGCGCTGCTGGTGGCCGGTCTGAGCGCGGTGCTGGCGCCGGAGCTGATCGCCCTGGGCGGGCGGCTGTTCTGGGAGAGCGGCGGCGAGCTGCCGGCCGCGATCGAGAGCCGGTTGCAGGGGCGGGTCCCGGTGCTGCCGCGCCTGGTGGTGGTGCACAGCACGACCACCGAACTGGTCGGCGCGGCCGCGGCGGCCGTCCGGCTCGCGGACGGGGCGACGTTCATCACCCGCTGAGGCCCACCGAGCGCCGCTCCCCCAGCGCCGCTCCCCCAGCGCCGCCCCACCGCTGCCCCGCCACCGCCCGGCCGGACTATTTCTCACTGTGATAGAAACTCCTTGTGCGTCAGCGACCCGAGGAGAACCGGATGCCCACCGCCGCCTTCGCGATGGACCCGGAGCGCTTCCCCGACGTCTACGGCCCCGAGGCACGCGCCCGGGTCGCCGCCCACGCCGAGGTGCTGGCCGATCCGGACGCGCCCGGCGGGGTGTGGAGCGCCGAACGGCTGGCCGCCGCCCCGGAGGCGCTGCGCGGCGTCGAGGTGCTGTTCACCGGCTGGGGCGGCCCGGTCCTGGACGCCGCCGCGCTGGCCCGGCTCCCCCGGCTGCGGCTGGTGCTCTACGCCGCCGGCTCGGTGCGCCGGATCGCCGGCGAGGCGTTCTGGGCGGCGGGCATACCGATCGTCACCGCGGCCCACGCCAACGCCGTCCCGGTCGCGGAGTTCACCGTGGCCCAGGTCGTCTACGCCCTCAAGGGCGGCTGGCGCCACGTCCTCGCCTCCCGGGCCGCCCGAGCCGCCGTCCCGGCCGCCCGCACCCCCGGCGGCTACGGGGCCACGGTCGGCATCCTGTCGCTCGGCGCGACCGGGCGCCTGGTCTGCGAGATGCTGCGCGGCTACGACCTCCGGGTCGTCGCCCACGACCCGTACGCCCCGGTGCCGCCCGGGGTGCGGGCCGTCGGCCTCGACGAACTCTTCGCCACCGCCGACGTGGTGAGCGTGCACACCCCGCTGCTCCCCGCCACCCGCGGCCTCGTCGGCCGACGGCTGCTGAGCTCGATGAAGCCCGGCGCCACCCTGGTCAACACCTCGCGCGGAGCCGTCCTGGACGAGCCCGCGCTGCTGGCGGTGCTCGCCGAACGACCGGACCTCTTCGCCGTCCTGGACGTCACCGACCCGGAGCCGCCGCTGCCCGGCTCACCGCTGTTCACCCTGCCCAACGTGGTCGTCACCCCGCATCTGGCCGGCAGCCGGGGGCTGGAGCGCCGGCGCCTCGGCGACCTGGTCGTCGGTGAGTTCGAGCGCTGGCTGCGCGGGGCGCCGCTGCACCGGGCACTCGACCCGCACACCTACGAACGGATGGCCTGACCCGTGCCGGACCCCCTGCCGCAGCACCGCCCCGACGTGGTGCTGATCCTGACGGACCAGCAGACCGCCGACGCGATGAGCGCCGCCGGGAACCCGTACCTGCGCACGCCCGCGATGGACGCCCTCGCCGCCGCCGGCACCCGCTACCCCAACGCCTACTGCGCCCAGCCGCTCTGCACTCCCTCCCGGGCCAGTCTGATGACCGGCCGGCTGCCCAGCACCGTCGGCGTCACCGGCAACACCGGGGGCCCCGAGGACCCGCTGCTCGGGCGGCTGTTCACCGAGGCCGGCTACGACTGCGGCTACGGCGGCAAGTGGCACCTGCCGGAGCTCGACCTGCCCGCCGACCGGGGCTTCCGCCGGATCCACCCGGCCGGCGGGGACGACGCCGGGCTCGCCCGCGCCGCCGCCGAGTTCGTCCGCGCGCCGCGCGACCGGCCCTTCCTGCTGGTCGCCTCCTTCCTGGAGCCGCACGGCATCTGCGAGTGGGCGCGCGGCCAGGACCCGCGCACCGGCCCGCTGCCGCCCGCCCCGCCCGTCCCCGGACTCCCGCCGCTGCCTGCCAACTTCCCGGTCGGCCCGTACGAGCCGGCGCTGCCCCGGCTGGCCCGGCTGGCCCAGCCGCACACCCACCCGACCGCCGAGTGGCGGGAGGACGACTGGCGCCGCTACCGGCACGCCTACTACGCGCTGGTGGAGCGGGTGGACCGGCACATCGGCCTGCTGCTGGCGGCACTGGCGGACCGCGGCGGGGACCGGGAGACCGTGGTGGTGTTCAGCTCCGACCACGGTGACGGCGCGGGCGCCCACCGCTGGAACCAGAAGTGGGCACTGTACGAGGAGTGCGTGCGGGTGCCCCTGGTGGTCACCGCTCCCGGGCTGCCCGCCGGCGCGGTCGACGGGCGGCTGGTCGCGGCCGGGCTCGACCTCATCCCGACGCTCTGCGACCTGGCCGGCGTCGAGGGGCCGGGCGGGCTGCCCGGCCGCAGCGTCCGCGCGCCGCGGCCGCACGACAGCGTGGTGGTGGAGACCCGCTGGGAGATACCCGGCTTCAACAACGCCCTGGGACGGATGGTCCGCGCCGGGCACCACAAGTACGTCTGCTACGCCTGGGGCGACCACCGGGAGCAGCTCTTCGACCTCGCCGCCGACCCCGGCGAACTGGTCAACCTCGCGGTCGACGCCCGGCACGCGGCGCTGCTCGACCGCTTCCGGGGCCTGCTGTCCGAGCACTGCGCGCGGGTCGCCGACCCGTTCGCGCGCTTCGTCCCGCGCGCCGCGGGCTGAGCGTCCGACGGCGGAGCGGCAGACGACGGGGCAGACGGCGGCGGGCCGGACGACGAAGCGGCAGACGACGGAGGGCCGGCCCGTTCGGGCCGGCCCCTCCCGCCGTGTCCCGCGACGGCCTACGGGCGGACGGCGACCAGCTCGCGCCCGCGCAGCGTGTAGAGCACGCCGTCCTCGTCCGCGGCCAGCCGGGCGCCGCTGTACCACTCGGCGTCCAGCCGGACCAGCACGGTGGCGGCCAGGGTGTCGCGGTCCAGCCGGAACAGGGTGCGCTCGCTGACGCCGTACAGCTTCCCTCCGACGGCCAGCAGCCGCGGGTTGGCACCGGACACCGCCCCCAGGTCGGCGCGCCGCCCGACCACCGGCGCGAACCCGGGCCGCCGCGAGCCGCGCAGGTCGACGGTGAACGCCCGGCCGTCCACCGTCAGGCCGTACAGGGTGTGTCCGAGCACCGCGAGGCTGCTGACGCCCGCGCCCAGGTCGGTCGCGGTGCGCCACAGCTCGCGGCCGGCCGCCGGGTCCCAGGCGGCCAGGTCGCCGCGCGGGCCGGTGGGCCGGGCGTTGTCGCCGCCGAGGAAGGCCTGTCCCTGCCCGACGGCCACGGCGCGCACCAGCTGCTCGGGGCCGAGCGGGTCGGTGTGCACCGTGGGCCGGCCGCTGCCCGGGCGGTAGGTGACGAAGGATCCGCCGCCGGTGGTGTCGGCCTGGACCCCGAGCAGCAGCAGCCCGCTCTCCGGGTCCAGCCTGATCACCTGCGGCCGGTTCTGCTCCTGCGGCAGCGCCGCCTCCTGGACGGGTGCCCGGTCGACGCCCGGACGGTAGCGCCAGATGCCCTGCGAGGAGTAGACGCCCAGGTAGAGGGTGCCGTCGTCGAGGACCAGGGTGTCCTTGGCCTCGCCGGGCACCGGGAGCTTGTGGACTGTCCCGGCGGCCAGGTCGTGCAGCGCGAGCGAGCCGTTGCCGCCGACGTACACCCGCCCGGCACGGGCCGCCACCGACATGCCGAGCTGGGCGGCGGCGGGCGCCCCCGCCTCCACCAGGTCCCGGGTGGCGACGGCCCCGGTGCCGAGGTCCAGGGTCCACACGGTGCCGCCCTCGGTGACGCCCGCGAGGGTGTCGCCGAGCCGGCCGAGGCCCCAGGAGTTGCCGTCCGGCACCGGGACCGCGAGCTGCTCCAGCGCGCCGGTGGCGAGGTCGTGGCGCCACAGCACGCCGTGCTCGGTGGAGGTGAACCAGAGGGTGTCCCCCCGGCGCTGGAAGTTGGTGACGCTCTTGGTGCCGGGGACGGCGAAGGAGCGCAGCACCCGGTGGCCCGCCGGGTCGAGCAGCGCCACATGGGCGGGCGCGCCCTCGGTGGACACCGCCAGCAGGTCGTCGCCGAGGACGGTGATCCGGCGGATGATCGTGTCGCCCCGCAGGTCGGGCGGGGTGATGTCGGTGACGGCGCCGGTGGCCCGTTCGACGGCGAACAGGCTCGCCCGGGTCGCTCCGCCGCCGCCCGCGAGGTTGCTGCCGACGCCGAGGTACGCGTGGGTCGCGGTGGCCGCGACGGCGCGGCCCTGGGTGGCGTTCGGCGCCGGGGAGGCGACCTCGGTGACGGCGCCGGTGGCCGGGTCCCAGGCGTACAGGCCGGGGCCGGCGGCCCGGCCCTTCTGCCGTCCGGTCGCGTAGAGCGTTCCGTCGGGCGCGAGGGCCACGTCGCGCACGTCGGCGCCGGGGACGTTGCCGAGCGCGGTCAGCGTGCCGTCGTAGCGGTAGAGGTTGGCCGCGCCGGGGGCGTCGGTGACGCCGAGGTGGAGCACGCCGTCCCGGGCGGCCGAGCCCTGGACGAAGTTGCCGGTGGGCAGCTGGACGGTGGCGGTCACCCGGCCGGTCGGCAGGTGGTGGCCGATCACCCGGGCGGGGGCGAGGTTGCGCGACCCGATCCACAGGGTCTCACCGATCAGGGTCGCGCTCATCAGCGGGAAGTCGGCGTTCCCGGGGCCGAGTCCGGTCACCTCCGGTCCGGCGGCCGCGGCGGCGGCCCCGGCCGGGCCGAGGGCCGAGAGCGCGGCCACCGCGCCGGTGCCGAGAAGGAGTTGGCGACGCGAAGGGGTCACGGCAGGCATGGTTCTCCAGGGTCGGGTCAGGGGCGGGACGGGATCGGGGAGCCGGCGGCCGCCAGCAGCTCCCGGGTGTACGGATGCGCGGGGGCGGCGAACAGCTCGGCGGCGGGGGCCCGTTCGACCACCCGGCCGTGCCGCAGCACCAGGACCTCGTCGCACAGGTGGCGGACCAGCGCGAGGTCGTGCGAGATGAACACCAGCCCGACGCCGGTCCGTTCGCGCAGGTCGGCGAGGAGGTTGAGGATCTGCGCCTGGACCGACACGTCCAGGGCCGAGGTCGGCTCGTCGGCGACCAGCACCTGCGGTCCGACGGCGAGGGCGCGCGCGATCGCGACCCGCTGGCGCTGGCCGCCGGAGAGGCGGTGCGGCCGGGCGTCGAGCACCGCCTCGGGCAGGCCGACCAGTTCGCACAGTTCCCCCGGATCCCGCCGGTCCCGCAGGCCGTGGGCGACCAGCGGTTCGGCCAGCGCCTCGCGCACGGTCATCCGGGGGCTGAGCGAGGCGTACGGGTCCTGGAAGACCATCTGCACCCGGCGACGCAGCTCGCGTTCCCCGGCGCGGCCGGCCTCGGCCCAGGAGCGGCCGGCCACCCGTACCGTCCCGCTGTGCGGGGTCAGCAGTCCGAGCAGCGCGCGGGCCAGCGTCGACTTCCCGGAGCCGGACTCGCCGATCACTCCGACCGCCCGGCCGGGGGCGGCGCTCAGGCTCACGTCCTCCAGGGCGGGGGGCCGTCGCCGGCCGTAGCGGACGGTGAGGCCCTCGGCGACCAGGACGGGCTCCGCGGCCGGCTTCACCTCCCGCTCCGCCTTCCCTTCCACCACCGATGACTGACGTTCTGTCACCACCGCCTGGGACACAGGCAGATGGCAGGCGAAGCCGGACCCGTCGCTGCCCGACCACGGCGGCGCCGAGCTCGCGCAGCGCTCGACGGCGGCCGCGCAGCGCGGGGCGAAGGCGCAGCCGGCCGATGCCTCGCCGGCCGCCGGCGGGCGCCCTCCGATCACGGTGAGCGGCGCGCCGGGCGGGCCGTCCAGCCGGGGCACCCCGGCCAGCAGTCCGGCGGTGTACCGGTGCCGGGGGCCGCCCAGCAGGTCGTGTTTCGGGGCCCGTTCGACGATCCTCCCGGCGTACATCACCTGGACGGTGTCGCAGCTGCGGGCCACCACGCCCAGGTCGTGGGTGATCAGCAGGACGGCCGTGCCGGTCTCGTCGCGCAACCGGACCAGCAGGTCCAGGATCTCCACCCGGGTGCTGGGGTCCAGCGCCGTGGTCGGCTCGTCGGCGATCAGCAGCTCGGGCCGGTTGGCCATCGCCATGGCGATCAGCACCCGCTGGCGCATGCCGCCGGAGAACTCGTGCGGCCGGTCGCGGTAGCGGCGTGCGGGCCCGTCGATGCCGACCAGGTCGAGCAGTTCGAGCGCCCGGGCCCGGGCCTCGCGGCGGTTCGCGCCGTGGACGAGGGCGGCCTCGGCGAGCTGGTGGCCGACCGGCATCCGGGGGTTGAGGTAGGCCAGCGGGTCCTGGAAGACCATGCCGATCCGCCGGCCGCGCACCGCCCGCACGGCGGGCTCGGGCAGGGCGAGCAGGTCGGTGCCGTCGAAGCGGACGGTGCCGCCGGTGGTGCGGCAGCCCGGCGGCAGCATCCGGTTGACGGCCAGGGCGGTGAGCGTCTTGCCCGAGCCGGACTCGCCGACCAGGCCGAGGATCTCGCCCGGCCGCACGGTGAAGTCCACCCCGCGCACCGCCTCGGCGCCGCCCGCCTCGACGCGCAGCCCGCGCACCTCCAGCAGCGGCGCGCCCGGCACGACGGCGGCGCTCGGGTCCCGGACGGTCTCGGTCGTGGTCAACGCAGTCTCTCCCGGTTGAACGAGTCGGCGAGCAGGGTCAGGCCGAACACCAGCAGCCCGAGCAGGACGACCGGCGCCAGGGCGTAACCCGGGTACAGGAAGAGGTACTTGGAGCCGGTGTTGATCATCGTGCCGAGCGAGGGCGCGGGCGGCTGGATGCCGAGGCCGAGCACGCTCAGCCCGCCCTCGGTCTTGACGGCGTTCGCCATCGCCACGGCCAGCAGCGCGGTCGTGGCGTCGACGACGTTCGGCAGCACGTGACGGCGCAGGATCCGCCCGCGCGGCACGCCGAGCACCCTGGCCGCCACCACGTGGTCACGGGCCAGCTGGCCGAGCAGTGCCGCCCGCGCCTGGCGTCCGAAGGAGGGCAGCGCGCTGAGCACGATGGTGGCCACCACGGTGCCCAGCCCCGGGCGCACCAGCAGGGCGAGCGCGAGCCCGAGCAGCAGTCCGTGGAGGCCGAGCAGCAGGTCGAACAGCCGCTGGACGGCCTCGCCGAGCAGCCGGTTCAGGCCGCCGAGCAGGCCGAGCGCGGTACCCAGCACGGCCGCTGCCGGTACGGCCAGCAGGCAGACCAGCAGCTCGGTGCGGATCCCGGCCAGCGCCCGGGCGAGCAGGTCCCGTCCGACCTCGTCGGTGCCCAGCAGGTGGGCCGCCGAGGGCCCGGCCAGGGCGTCCGGGCCCTGGCGGTAGGGGTCGGCGGCGAACAGCGGGCCGAGCAGTCCCAGCAGCACCACCGCGAGGACGAGCAGCGCGCCGGTGCGCCCGCGCCGGGTGCGCAGCGCGGCCGGGAGTGCGGGCAGCGCGGGCCGGCGGCGGGGCGCGGCGGCGGAGGCGGTGGTGGTCATCGGCCATCCCCCGTGCCGGCGCGGGCGATCCGCGGGTCGAGCCGGCCGACCAGCAGCTCGGAGCCGAACTGGACGAGCACCGCGACGGCGACGGCGAGCATGATCAGGGTCTGGGCGACCGGGTAGTCCCGCTGGTTGATGGCGTCCAGCAGCAGTTGGCCGAGCCCGTGGCGGGCGAAGAGCTGTTCGGCGACGACCGCGCCGCCCAGCAGCTCGCCCAGGTGCAGGCCGAACTCGACGCAGAACGGGGCCAGGCTGTTGGGCAGCACGTGGCGCGCGAGGACCCGCCGGGGCGACGCCCCCTTGGCGACGGCGGTCAGCACGAACTCCTCCTGGCGGGTGCGGCGCAGCTCGGTGGCGAGCAGCCGGGCGAGCACCGCCGAGCCCGGCAGCGCGAGGGCCACGGCGGGCAGGGCGAGGTACTGGAGGGCGAGGTCCGGCGCGCCGAACAGGTCCCGCTCGCCGCCGGCCGGCAGCACCCGCAGCAGGACCGCGAAGACGAAGACGAACAGCACGGCGGTGACGTACACCGGCAGCGCCAGCAGGGCGGTGGCCAGTGGGTCGAGCGCCCGGGCGAGCCGGCCGCGGCGCTCGGCGGCCAGGGCGACGCCCAGCAGCAGGCCGAGGACCAGCATCAGCAGGCCCGCGGCGAGGGCGAGTTGGACGGTGCTGCCGACGCTCTGGCCGATCAGCCGGGTGACCGGCTCCCGGTAGTGGAAGGAGCTGCCCGGGTCGCCGGTGAGCAGTCCGCGCAGCCAGCCCAGGTACTGGACGGGCATCGGCCGGTCGACGCCGAGGCTGTCGGCGAGCCGGTCGCGCTGCTCCTGGTCGGCCTCGGCGCCGAGCGCGGCGGACACCGGGTCGCCGGGGGCGAGGCGGAGCAGCAGGAAGACGGCGACGGAGGCGAGCCAGAGCGTGGCCAGCGCGCCGGCCGCCTTTCTGGTCCAGTAGGGCACGGGGGTACTCCGGGTGGTCGGGGCGAAGCGGGGGCGGCCGCCCCAGGACGGTGGGGGTCGCCCTGGGACGGCGCGTCAGGCGGCGCGTCAGGCGGTGCGGCGGGTGTCGTCGAGCCGCAGGTAGCCGAGCGCGCTGGTGGCCACGCCGCGCACCGAGGAGGCCAGCGCGTAGGTCTCCCAGGCGTGCGCGAGGGTGATGTGGAAGGACTCCGTGAGCAGGTACTCGGACAGTTCGTGGTTGACGTCGGCCCGGGCCTGCTCGTCGGCGGCGGCGAAGGCGCGGGCCTGGAGGTCGGCGTAGGCGGGGTCGGTGACGTGCGAGGTGTTCCGGCCCACCTGGAGCGGGCCGGAGACGGTGATCCCGCTGAGCGGGGAGACGCTGACCATGCCGTGGTTGGCGATGAACAGGCCCTCCAGCGTGCCCTGCTGGATCTTCGGCTGGATGGCGGCGTTGTCCAGCAGCTGGACGTCGACGCCGAACCCGGCCTGCTCCAGGTCGTACTTGACCAGCTCCACGAGGGAGGCGAAGACCGGCGAGTTGGCGGCGGTGAGCGGCACCCGGGTGCCTTCCGCGCCCGCCTCCCGGAGCAGCCCGCGGGCCTTGTCCGGGTCGTGCGGGTAGCGGGTGACCTGGTCGGGGGTGACGCCGGGGGTGTTGGAGGGCCAGGGCAGGCTGCTGGCCTCGGCGTGGCCGCCGTACACCTGGGCGACGACGCGGTCGCGGTCCACCGCGTACTGGAGGGCCTGGCGCACCCGGCGGTCGTCGAAGGGCTTGGTGGTGACGTTCACGCCGAGGAACGCCTGCTGGTAGGAGGACTTGGCGGACTGCACGGCGAAGGCCGGGTTCCCGCCGAGCACCTTGAGGTCGCGCCCGGGGACCGCGCCGATCAGGTGGGACTGCCCGGACTGGAGGGCGGACAGCGCCGCCTGGCTGCTGGTCACCGACCGGACGGTGATCCGCTCGAAGTGGGGCCGGCCGCTCTGCCAGTAGCGGTCGTAGCGGGCCAGGTCGAGCTGGTTGCCGCCCTTGAAGGACTGCCAGGTGAAGGGCCCGGTGCCGTTGACCTTGTCGGCGGCCTTGCCGTCGACGTAGCTGCGGGCGTCCACCACGGGGTTGAAGGCGAGCGCGTCGAACAGGTTGCTGGTGGGCTTGGCGAGGGTGAGGGTGACCTCGCCGGGGGCGCTGGCCCGGATGTCGGCGATCCGCTCCAGCAGCGGCTTGACCTGGGAGGTCTTGGCCGCGCCGGTGAGCGAGAAGACGACGTCGTCCGGGCTGAGCGGGCGGCCGTCGTGGAAGGTGACGTCCTCGCGCAGCTTGAGCACGAGCTTGGTGCGGTCGGCGCTCCACTCCCAGGAGGTGGCGAGCCACGGCACGGGCTGGAGGGTCTGCGGGTCGAGGTCGACCAGCCGGTCCAGCACCAGGTTGACGAACACCGGGGTGTCCGGGCCCCGGTGGAGCAGCTGGGTGGGGTCGGGGGCGGCGCCGTAGACGATCTGGAGGTCCGGCGCGGAGGCGGTGGCGGAGGCGGCGGCCCCGTCGGCGGCGTCCTCGGTGGCGGAGCGGCAGCCCGCCGCCAGCAGGACCGCGCCGGCGCTCAGGCCCAGGAAGCCTCTTCGGGGCAGGCCGCGGTGTCGGGCTGCGTCGCTCATGGTGGTGCTACCTCTTCGGTTCTCGGGGGCGCGGGCGGGGACACGCGGGGGCTCGCGGCCGCGGGGCCCGGCGGAGCTGCCGGGTCGCGCGGCCACGAGCGGGTCGTACGGCCGGATCGGGCGGGTCGTACGGCCCGGTCTGACGGGTCGTAGAGCCGGATCGGGCGGGCGGGCGCGGGTCAGTACCTGGTCACGACGACGCTGTCGCTCCAGGCCACCACGTCGGGGCCGCCGGTGGGGTAGGGGATGTTCTTGGCCGGGTTCCAGTTGGCCCGGTAGATGCCGGTCTTGAAGTACGGCGACTGGTTCTGGTGGTAGTTGTTGAGGCCGCTGTACGCGCCGACCTGCGCGCCGTCCCGGAACACGGTGATGGCGCCGGGGGTGGTGGCGGTGGACCAGGTGATGTCGAAGGCCCACTGGTTCCAGTGCCCGAACTGCACGTCGCCGAGCGGGATCACCGCCTCCTGGACGGTGGTCGGGTCGGTCAGCCAGTGCACCTTGAGCTTCCAGCTGCCGTCCTTGACGGTCAGGGCGATCGGCGGCTTGGTGTCGCTGCCGTCGGCGAGCGGGTAGCCGTGCCACTGGGCGAGGATCGTCTCGGTGGAGGTCCGCACCCAGTCGGCGGGCAGGTAGTCGGCGAGGGCGAAGCGGTAGCTGCCCCAGCCGAGGGAGTTGACGGCGATCTCGGAGCGGTAGGAGGCGCCGTCGTCCGGCACGCCGAAGCGGGCGGCCAGGCCGGTGCCGCCGTCGGGCGCGGGGGCCACGGTGATGCTGCCGTTGCCGTCGATCCGCTGGCGGGTCCAGGCGGAGACGGTGCCGGACTCGAAGCCGTCGGCGAAGACGTCGGTGCCGGACACCACGGCGGGCGCGGGGGCCGGGGCGGCGTGGGCGGGAGCGGCGGCGGCGACGGCCAGGGCGGCGGTGAGCACGGCGCCGGCGAGGCGGCCGGGGAGGCGGGTCATGGGTGTTCTCCTTCGGGGTTCGTGCGGGGACGGGCGGCCGGTGGTCCGGGCCGGTGGACCCTGGGAGGGGTCAACCGGCCCGGCGACAGGAGTCGGCCGGTCCCACCCAGGTCGGGCTGGACCAGGCCCACTGGTCGTTCACCTGCCGGACCCGCACGTGGTAGAAGTCCCCGTCGCCGTCCGGGCGTTCGTCGGTCAGCTCGAAGTCGGCGGTGGCCTCCCGGTCGGGCACGGCCCGGTCGAAGCGGTAGGCGCCGGAGACGAACCCGCCGGTGAAGCCGGTCCGCGCGCCCGCCAGGAGCTCGCCGACGGCGTGGGCCGTCTCGACGCCGTTGACGACGGCGACCAGCCGCGTCCGCGCGTCGCCCTCGACCCGCAGGGAGAAGCCCTGGGTGCTGTCGGTGGCCGTGTTGGGGTTGCCGTCGGTGACGGTCCGCAGCCGGACCTCGCCCGGCCCGGTGCGCTCCCAGGCGGAGGGCCGGTAGGTGTCCGGCTCGGCCTCGGCCGGCGCGACCGTCTCCGGGCCGCGCAGCCGGGGCTGGACGTCCAGCAGCCGGCCGCCCTCCACCCGCAGCCGGACGTCCCACCGGACCTGCTCGCCGCGCCGGCCCCAGCCGACCGCGAAGCCCAGGGTGCCGGTGAAGGCGTCCTGGGCGCCGGCCCCGGCGAGGAGTTCGGGGCGGCTGACCCGGTGTACCGGGACGCCGTTGCGCAGCACCTCGACGTGGTCGAGCGCGTCCCGGCCCCGGACGGTGACCGTGATCCGGCGCCGGTCGGCGGAGGCGGCCTCGGCGCCCATCGGCGCGCCGTTCACGGAGGTGGCGAGCAGGATGCGGTCGCCGGTGATCGCGTAGGTGCGGCGCTGCTGGACGGCGTTCCAGATCCCGTCGCGGGTCAGCTCCGGGGCCCAGACCGCCACCTGGCCGTGTCCGTGGCTGCCGGGGAAGGCGCTGTGGTGGTCGGTGGAGCCGATCAGCCCGAAGCGGTGGCCCAGGCGCAGGCCGTGGACGGCCGTACCGGCGGCGGCGCGCGGGCCCATGGTGTGCAGGTAGGTGCGCGGCGCCTCGTCGGACTCGGCGCAGCCGTGCATCGACACCATCTCCACCACCGGGGAGAACTCCTCGGTGTAGGAGGCCCAGTCGATGCCGCGGCGGGCCGGCCCGTAGCCGATGTGGTGCGGCAGGGCCCAGGTCCGCACGCCCCGCGCGGCGAGCGTCCGGAGCCGGGCGCGCAGGGCGTCCAGGTCGGCCGCCCGGATGATCTCGCCGCGCGGGCCGTCGAAGTACACGCAGTGGTCGCCGTACGCGAGGCTGTGCCACTCGAAGGACTGGAAGGTGACGAAGCGGCCGTCCTCGTGGGCGGCGGCGGTGACGTCCTGGACGTGGTCCCAGAGCCGGGCCAGCCGGGCGAAGCCCTCGGTGTGGTAGTCGACCAGGCTCGCCAGCTCGGGGGTGCGTTCGGGCAGGTCGGGCCACCAGCCGTGGCCGGTGACGCTGGCGAAGTCGAGCTGGAGCCGGGCGTTGGCGTAGGCGTCCTCGATGCTCCCGTGGCCGTAGCTGATGCCGCAGTGGTTGTGGAGGTCGCCGACGTACAGGCCCAGGCCGGCGTAGCCGGGCGCGTCGGTGGTGGGGGCGGTCATCGGGGTGGGCTTCCTCGGGTCGCGGGCGGCGATGTTTGATCGACTGTGAGAAGAAGCTAGCCGCGATCTCCCGGGGGTGGTCAAGGGTCAGGGGTTCGGTGTCGTGTGATCGCCATCGGGCGAAACATGGGCTTCACAGAAGATCGGCTGGTGGAGGCGGTGAGGTGCAGGTCGGCGGGTCGGGCAATGCCGTCCACGGCCTGCTCAGACTTTTGATCGATCTGATAGAAACTTCTCCGATGCCCTGACGATCACCTGACGATGCCCTGGCGATCCCCCGCCTCCCCTCCCCCCCGAAGGACGGTCCCGATGCCGAACTCCGCCCCGCCCGCCGCACCCGACCTGGGCGGCTCCCACCTCGTCCGCGCCCCCGAACGCCCCGAACCGGGCTACTGGGCCGGCTGCCCGAGCGTCCGCTACGAGCCGGACCTCGACCGCTTCCTGCTCACCTACCGCGAGCGCCGTCCACGCGGCACGACGGACGGGCCCGACCGGGGCTGGCGCTGCGCCGTCGCCGAGAGCACCGACGGCATCGCCTTCGACGACCTGTGGTCGGTGCGGCGCGACGAGCTCGACTCCCCGTCGATGGAGCGCTTCGCCCTGCTGCCCCGCGCGGACGGCTACCTGCTCCACCTCAGCTACGTCGACCCGGCCGACAACCGCTGGCGGGTCGACGCCCTGCGCGCCGACTCCCCCGGATCCTTCGACCTCGCCACCCGCACCCCCGTGCTCACCGCCGCGAGCACCGGCACCGAGGGCGTCAAGGACCCGTACCTGCTCGACACCGGGGACGGCGTCCACCTGTTCACCACCGTCTCCCGCGCCCGGCCGTTCACCCCCGAGGAGCGGTCCCGCGCCCACGCCGACGCCGACATCCACACCACCGGCCTCACCGTCCAGCCCACCACGCTCGCGGTGTCCCCGGACGGGCTGCGCTTCACCGCCCCGCCCGGCCGGGCCGCCGAGGCCCTGGACGTCGGCCCGGCCGGCGCCTGGGACGGCTACGAGTCCCGGATCACCGCCGTCCTCCCGGACGGCCGGGGCGGCTGGCTCGCGCTCTACGACGGCTCGGCCGACGCCGCCGGCAACTACGAGGAGCGCTGCGGCCTCGCCGCCTCCGCCGACCTGCGCGAGTGGCGGCGCCTGACCCCGGACGGGCCCTGGCTGGACGTCCGGTACGCCGACCTCGTCCCCGCCCGCGGCCGCTGGTACCTCTACTACGAGCAGAGCCGCCCGGACGGTGCCCACGAGCTGCGGGTGGCGGTCCTCGACGAGTTCGCCGGAGTCCGCCCCGACGGCAGCCCCGACGGCAGCCCCGCCACGAGCTCCGCCGCGCCGGCCCGCGACTGACCGGCGGGCCGAAGGCCGGCCCCGGCGGCGGGCCGACGCCCGGGCCGTCGCGCGCGCCGGTTCACCCGCCCGAGGCGGCGGCCTCCGCCAGGGCGTCCAGGACCGGCCGGATCAGCGGGTGGCCGTCGGCGCCGGCCCGGACGGCGGCGAAGACCCGGCGGGTGGCGAGCTCGCTGTCCACCGGGCGCACCGCCACCTGCCCGAGGTCCACGCCGCGCAGCGCCGAGCGCGGCACCAGCGCCACCCCGAGGCCCGCCGAGGCGAGCGCGACCACGGCCCGGAAGTCGTCGGAGGAGTGCAGCAGCCGGGGCTGGAACCCGGCGTGCTCGCAGGCCAGCAGCACCACGTCATGGCAGGGGTTGCCCGGGTACGGGCCGATCCAGGGCTCGTCGGCGAGCGCGGCGACGGCCAGCGGGCCGGACTCGGCGGCCAGCCGGTGGCCGAGCGGCAGCACGGCCTCGAAGGGCTCGGCGTACAGCGGCACCCGGGTCAGCCGGGCGTCGTCGGCGCGCGGGGCGCCCCGGTACTCCACGGCCACCGCGAGGTCGGCCCGGCCGTCCAGGACCATCGGCAGGCTGGCGTCGCCCTCGGCGTCCAGCACCTTGAGCCGCACCCCGGGCGCGCGTCCGGCGAGCAGGCCGACGGCGGGTGCGAGCACCGAGGCGATGGCGGTGGCGAAGGAGGCGACGGTGACCTCCCCCGAGACGCCCGCGCTGTACGCGGCGAGGTCGGCCTCGGCCCGCTCCAGCTGGGCGAGCACCACGTCGGCGTGGCCGAGCAGGATCTCCCCGGCCGCGGTCAGCCGCACGCCCCGGCCCTCCCGGGCGAGCAGGTGGTGGCCGGTCTCCTGTTCCAGGGCGGCCAGCTGCTGGGAGACCGCGGAAGGGGTCAGGTAGAGGGCGGCCGCCGCGGCGGTCACGGTGCGGTGGTCCGCCACGGCCCGCAGGGTCCGCAGCCGTCGTGCGTCGATCACGGGCCAATTCTGCCAGCGCGGCGCGGCCGTCCGTCCGGGGAGTCCGGAAGAGCGGCGTCGGCGGTTTCGGCCGCGGGTACCGCCGAGAGCGCATTTCCGGACGAGATCCGTCCCGGTCGTTGACCGCCCGCCGGGCCCGGCGCTTGGCTCTGTCCCACCGGGCCGCGGGGGTCGAGGGCCCGGGACCGTCATCAGGGGAGGATGATCCATGACCACCGCACGCACCCGCCGCCGGCTCGCCCGTACGGCCGCCGTCCTGGTCGCCGCCGCCGTGGCCGGCGCCGCGATGCCCGCCGCCGAGGCCAGGCCGCCCAAGGGCGACACCGCCCGGGTCAGCGAGGGCCCCAAGGGCGAGTCGTTCCACGGCGAGTCCTTCGCCCTCGGGCTGAGCGGCGACGGCCGGCTGGCCCTGTTCTCCTCCTGGGCGACCGACGTGCTGCCGGGCGGCGCCGGCTCCGCGGGCGACGTCTACGTCCGGGACCTGCGCAACGGCCACCTGGAGCGGGTCAGCGTCGCCGACGACGGGTCCTCGCTGGACGGTGGCAGCTACACCGGGGCGATCAGCGGCAACGGCCGGTACGTGGTGTTCGTCAGCTACGCCGGCAACGTGGTGCCCGGGCAGGTCAAGCACCCGACCGACGTCTTCGTCCGGGACCGCTGGACCGGCCGCACCGAGCTGGTCACCGCCGGCGACGGCACCTCCGGAGCGGGCGACGACCAGAGCATCCGCAACACCCTCGACACCGCCATCAGCTTCGACGGCCGCTACGTGGTCTACGCCTCCGACCGCACCGACCTCGCCCCCGGCGTGCACCGCGGCAAGTACAACGTCTTCGTCACCGACCGCTGGACCCACACCACCCGGCTGGTCACCACCGGCGCCGACGGCACCGCGGCCGACAACAACTCCTACCGCCCGACGATCAGCGCGGACGGCGGCGTCATCGGCTTCAACTCGCGGGCGGGCAACCTGCTCCCGGCCGACCGGACCCCGCCCGCCGCCCTGGCCGCGGACGCCGCCGGAACCCCCGACACCGCCGACACCACGCCGGCCCCGCGGACCGCCACCACCGCCGCCGGCCTGGCCACCATCCGCAGCTACCCGTACTACGTCTGGGACGCCCGCACCGGGAAGACCGCCGCCGCCAGCTACGACGAGGCCGGCGAGTTCACCGCGGCCGGCACCGACGGACGGATCAGCCCGTCCGGCCACTACGCGACCTACACCGTCTTCGAGGACGGCGGCCGCCCCGGCTCGCACGGCGTCCACACGGACGTCTACGTCCGCGAGCTGGCCACCGGGAAGACCACCAAGGTCAGCAAGCCGCTGTCCGGCGGCACCAACCGCGACTCCTCCTCCGACCCGGTGATGCCGCTCGACGACCGCTGGGTGTACTTCGCGTCCGATGTCGCCGATCTGGTCCCCGGCGACACCAACGGGACGGCCGACGTCTTCCGCCACGACCTGGAGACCGGTCGCACCGAGCGGGTCACGCTCACCGCGGACGGCTCGCAGACCGACACCGACGCCCGCTTCCCGCAGGTCGACGCCGACAACACGACGCTGTTGTTCAGCGCCCACGACGGCAATCTGGTGCCGGGCGTCACCAACACCGCCATGGACGTCTTCCGGCGCCGCCTGTGAACCCTTGATTCCCTTGCGGGATACGCCTGTTGACGTATTTCCCGACGGGATCACCCCCGGCCGTTGACCACCGGCCCTCCCGACGGTTGGCTCTGCGAGAGCCCGCCGCCGGGAGGGAGCCCGGTCGGGTGATCACAGGGGAGGACGACCCATGACCACCGCACGCACCCGCCGCCGGCTGGCCCGTGCCGCCGCCGTCCTGGCGGCCACCGCCGTGGCCGCCGCCGCGATGCCCGCCGCCGAGGCCAAGCCGCCCAAGGGCGACACCGCCCGGATCAGCGAGACCGCCAAGGGCGAGCCGCTCAACGGTCCGTCGAGGGCGCTCGGGCTGAGCGACGACGGCCGCTTCGCGCTGTTCGCCTCGGCCGCCACCGACCTGCTGCCCGGCGCCGGCACCCCGAACACGGACGAGGTCTACGTCCGGGACCTGCGCAACGGGAAGGTCGAGCGGGTCAGCGTCGCCGCCGACGGCTCCCGGCTCAACGCCCCCACCTCGGACGCCTCGATCAGTGGCGACGGCCGCTACGTGGCCTTCAGCACCAGCGCCACCAACGTCGTCCCCGGCCAGGTGGCGCACCCCAGCGACGTCTTCGTCCACGACCGCTGGACCGGGAGCACCGAACTGATCACCGCGGACGCCCCCGGCAGCGGGAGCGGGAACGACGGCTACTCCGACCACCCGACCCTGAGCCGGGACGGCCGCTACGTCGCCTACGCCTCCAGCCGCACCGATCTCGCCCCGGGCCAGAGCGGGCGCTACTTCAACGTCTTCTTCGCCGACCGCAGGACCGGCACCACCAGGCTGGTCACCCCCGGGACGGACGGCGAGCCCGCCAATAACACCTCGTACAACCCGATGATCAGCGCGGACGGCTCCACCATCGGCTTCGCCTCCCGGGCCGGCAACCTGCTGCCACAGGCCCCGGTCCCGACCGACCCCTCCGTCCCCGAGCCGGCCGCCGAGCCCGCCGCCGAGCCCGCCGACGGCTCGGCGCCCCTGTCGGCCCCCCGCTTCTACCCCTACTACGTATGGAAGGCCGACACCGGCACGATCTCCGGCGCCAGCGTGGACGACGAGGGGTGGCTGCGCGGCGTCAGCGTCGGAGCCCGGCTCAGCCGTGACGGGCGCTACGCCCTCTTCGGCCTGCCCGTCCGCCTCGCGCCCGACTCCTACCGCTACCGGATGGACCTGTACGCCAGGGAGCTCGCCACCGGCAGGCTCACCCAGTTGAACGCCTTCCTGCCGGGCACCACCACCACCGAGAGCGCCTACCACCCCGTCCTGGCCGACGGCCGCTGGGCGTACTTCGACTCCGCCGCCGACAACCTGGTGCCCGACGACACCAACGGCGTCAGCGACGTCTTCCGCCGCGACCTGTGGACCGGGCGGATCGAGCGGGTCAGCCTCACCCGGGAGGGCGGCCAGAGCAACACCGCCGCCGAGAATCCGCAGGTCCACGAAGGCGGCGACACGGTCCTCTTCGACGCCGGGGACGGCAACCTGGTCCCCGGTGACACCAACGGCGCCACCGACGTCTTCCTGCGCCGCCTGTGATGACCTGATTCCCGTTCCGCACGAGTCCGTTGACGATTTTTCCGCCGAGACCGCACACAGACGTCGCCCCCGGCCCTCCCGGCGACCGGCTCCTGCCGAGGAGCCCGTCGCCGGGAGGGAGCCCGGCCGGGCGACCCCAAGGGAGGACGATCGATGACCACCCCACGCACTCGCCGCCGGCTGGCCCGTGCCGCCGCCGTCCTGGCAGCCACCGCCGTGGCCGGCGCCGCGATGCCCGCCGCCGAGGCCAAGCCCCCCAAGGGCGACACCGCCCGGGTCAGCGAGACCGCCAAGGGCGAGCCGCTCAACGGTCCGTCGTGGGCGCTCGGGCTGAGCGACGACGGCCGCTCCGCGCTGTTCAGATCGGCTGCGACCAACCTGCTGCCCGGGCCCGGCACCCCGAACACGGACGAGGTCTACGTCCGGAACCTGCGCAACGGGCACCTCGAACGGGTCAGCGTCGCCGCCGACGGCTCCCGGCTCAACGCCCCCACCTCGGACGCCTCGATCAGCGGCGACGGCCGCTACGTGGCCTTCAGCACCACCGCCACCAACGTGGTGCCCGGCCAGCCGGCCCACGGGAGCGACGTCTTCGTCCGGGACCGCTGGACCGGACGCACCGAACTGGTCAGCGCCGCCGCCCTGCCCGGCACCGACGACCAGAGCCTCGCGGAGGCCGTCAGACCCAGCATCAGCGGGAACGGCCGCTACGTCGCCTACGCCTCCAACCGCACCGACCTCGCCCCCGGCATCGACACCCGCGGCAGGGACAACATCTACGTCACCGACCGCTGGACCCACACCAGCCGGCTGGTCACCGTCGGTGCCACCGGCACGGCCGCCGACCGGGATTCCCTCAATCCGGTGATCAGCGCGGACGGTTCCACCATCGCCTTCACCTCCAAGGCCCGGAACCTGCTCCCGGCCGACCCGGACCCCGCCGACGGCGGGTCCGTACCCGAGGCGCCCGGGCTGGCGGGCGGGCCCCGCTTCTACCCCACCTACGCCTGGAAGGCCGCCACCGGAACGATCGTCGGCGCCAGCCTGAACGAAGCCGGGCAACTCGACGCCAGCAACTACGGCCGAATCAGCCCGGACGGCCGCTACGCCGTCTACAGCCTCCCGACGGACGCCGCCGGTATGCCCGGCCACGGCGGCGCCCGGTTCGACCTGTACGTCCACGAGCTGGCCACCGGCAAGGTCACCCCGGTCAACCCCGAGGTGTCGGGCAAGGAGCCGAAGGGCCACACCACCGGCGGTGTCATGACGGCCGACAGCCGCTGGGTCTACTTCGAGTCCGGCATCGACTTCCTGGTCCCCGGCGACACCAACGGCTTCCAGGACGTGTTCCGCCGGGACCTGTGGACGGGCCGGATCGAACGAATCAACCTCACTCGGGACGGCGGGCAGAGCGACACCCCGGCCGGCGACCCGTTCGTGGACGCGAGCGGCGACACGGTGATCTTCGGCTCCGACGACGGCAACCTCGTGCCGGGAATCACCAACGACTTCCATGACGTCTTCCTGCGTCGCCTGTGATGGCCTGACTCCCTTGCCGTATAGGTCAGTTGACGTATTTTGCGCCAAGCTCACCCCGGCCCGTTGACCCACCGCCCCTCCCGGCGATTGGCTCTCCGGGAGCCCGTCGCCGGGAGGGAGCCCGGCCGGGCGATCACAGGGGAGACACCTATGACCCGTACCACCCGGACGACCCGCAACCGCCTGCTGTCAGGCGGCGGTGCCGTCCTGGCCGCCGCCGTCGCACTCGCCGTCGCCGCCGCCCCGGCCCAGGCCGACGCGGCGCCGCGCGGCACCACCCAGGTCAGCGTCGGCCTGAACGGCACCGCGCCCGACGACCAGGCCTGGAGCAAGGGCCTCAGCGCGAACGGCCGCTACGCCCTGTTCACCTCCTGGGCCCAGAACCTGGTGTCCCAGCCCTCGAAGAGCCGCAACGACGCCTTCGTCCGGGACCTGCGCACGGGCCGCACCGAGCGGGTCAACCTGGCCGACGACGGCAGCGCGCTGGACGGGTCCACCGACTACGTCGCGATCAACGGCAACGGCCGCTTCGTCGCCTTCGAAAGCGACGCCCCGAACGTGGCGTCCGGCGCCCAGGTCCCGGGGCGCGAGGAGCTCTACGTCCGCGACCGCAAGACCGGCCGCACCGAGCTGATCAGCCGCTCGCTCGCCGGCGCCACCCCCGACACCGACAAGTACCACTCCTCGTACGCGCCCTCGATCAGCGCCGACGGCCGCTGGGTGGCCTTCGTCTCCTCCCGGAAGGACCTCGTCCCGGAGACCGCCGAGCCCGAGCCCGAGTCCGAGCCCACGCCCTCGCTCACCAGGCCCTACACCTGGAAGTACAACGTCTACCTCACCGACCGCCGGACCGGGACGACCCGGCTGGTCTCCCACGACCTGGACGGCAAGCCGGGCGAGAGCCTGTCGCTCCACCCGACGATCAGCGCGGACGGCCGCACGATCGGCTTCTCCTCCCTCTCCGCCCTCCTTCCGCACGAGGACCCCCAGGAACCGGCGGCGGCCGACGTGGACCTCGCCCCGGGCGCCGCCGCCCCGCTGCCCGCCGGACAGCAGTCACTGACCTCGCACCCGACGATCGCGCACTACTACACCTACGACGCGGCCACCGGGAAGCTCTCCGCCGCGAGCCTGAACCCCGACGGCACGTTCGCCCTGGCCGGCTTCGACGCCACGATCAGCCCCGACGGGCGGCGCGCCGTCTACGCGCTGCCCGAGCCCGGCGGCTCGACCGGCGGCCACCACTACCACCTGGTGCTCCACGTCCGGGACCTGAGGACGGGAGCGGTGACGAGGGTCAGCGGCGGCCTGCCCGGGACCAGCTCGATCCGCTCCTCCGGCGACCCCTCGATCACCGCCGACAACCGCTGGCTCTACTTCGACTCCGCCGCCGACAACCTGGTGCCCGGCCCCCAGCACCCGGGCTGGGACGTCTACCGCCAGGACCTGCGCACCGGCCTCACCGAGCGGGTCGCGACCACCCCGAACGGCTCGCCCGGCAACGGCTCCTCGCAGACCCCCTTCGTGGACGCCTCCGGCCGCACCGTCCTCTTCGGCTCGACCAGCACCGACCTGCTGGCCGGGGCGGCCGCCCCGGCCGGCGACAGCTCCCAGGTCTTCGCCAAGGCCACCGGCCGCCACCAGGGCGACGGCGACGACCAGGGCGAGGACCAGGACGACTGATCCCCGACGGAACCACGGAACCACGACGGGGGCGGGACACCGGCGGAGGCCGGCGTCCCGCCCCCGTCGAG